>JAQTRT010000124.1 GCA_028711675.1 bacterium
GTCCCGGCGTTTGCAGGGACTATTTAAAGGTATATTCCGAAAGAGATTTCCTGGAATATGGAAAATTTAAGGACAGATAAAAAAGAACTCCTCTGTGAACTGAGGAAACGGGGCACATTCGGTCTCCGGGAGAGCCGCTGCCTGGGCGAAGTGTATATCATGCTGACCCTGGACTGTAACCTGCGGTGCCGCTTCTGCTCCTGGTGGGGCCGGAACGGTGCCTGCCGGAAAAAGGGATTCCTGAAAGAACATTCCCGTCCTTTACGTCTCGGGGAATTAAAAAAGTTCGCTGACCAGATCGCGCCCTTCCGGCCCATGACAGTGACCCTTTCCGGCGGCGAACCCCTGCTGAACCGGAACTGGTATCCCCTGGCCGGCTACCTGAAGGAAAAAGGGATCAAGGTTACATTAACCACGAACGGCGTTTACTTTCTTAAAGAGTTCGGAAAGATCACGGAGACCATCGATGAGGTCAATCTTTCCCTGGATGCCCCTCCCGGCCGTCTTCAGGCCATCAGGGGGTACTCTGAATCTCATTTTACCCGCATCCTGAAAGGATTGAAAAAAATAACGGAATATAAAAAAAGACAGGGCCGGCCGGCATTAAGGATCTTTTATACGATCTTTGACCGGAATTACATTTACATGGACCAGCTGGTCCGCTTCATGGAAAAGAACAGGATCGCCATCGATCAGTATTATTTCCAGCATCTTATGTTCCTCAGCGAAAAAAACATGGCCGCACAGAGAAAAGTATTGAAGGAAGAGTTCAGTATCACCCGGTCCGATATCTGGGACGGATTTGTTTCATCCCCGGCTTCCATGGATTTCATGAAATTCCGGGAAGAAATAAAAAAAGTAAAACGCCGGAACAACGTCATTTTCAGCCCGGACCTTTCCTTCCGGGAGCTCAAGCCCTACTATCAGGAGAACAGGGTCCCGGACTCTTACCGGAGGCTCTGCTCCTCGGCCTGGCACCAGCTGAACGTGCTGCCCAACGGCGATCTTTATATCTGCAACGATTATTTCATCGGTAACCTAAAAGAAGCTGCCTTTGAGAACCTCTGGAACAGCGGGAAAGCCCGTGATCTGAGGGAGTATGTCAGCCAAAAGCTCTTCCCGGCCTGCCGCGGGTGTTTTAACTTTTACTGGGAAAGGAAAGGATGAGACACACATTAGAGGAAAAACTGAATTTTTACGCTTTTCTTTGTTTGAACACTTTAGACGACGACCTTTACCCTCACGCGTATTACGGACGCCAGAAGATCAGGCCGGATGAAATAAAAAAGGCATGGGGAAAATGTCTCCGGGATATCTCAAACAAGCGCGCGCCGGAAAAACTGGGTCTCTATGTCCATCTGCCGTTCTGCCATCATAAATGCAAATTCTGTTCCTGTGATTCCTATGTTCCCGGGAGCTACAGGGAAGTGAAAACATATCTCCGGGCCCTTGAAAAAGAGGTCCTGTTCTTTGAAAAGACCTTTCAGAAAGGGGAATTCACGTCGGTTTATTTCGGAGGAGGCACGCCTTCTCTTCTGAGGATGGAGGACCTGGAGCATCTCTTCTCCCTTATCTTTACCGGGTTCAGGATGAAAAAGAACGCCCAGATCATCTTTGAGGCCAATCCCTCGGGCCTGAACGAAAAACTGATCGAACTCCTGTCCCGGTACAGGACAACGCGCCTCACCATAGGCGTCCAGAGCTTCGACAGGAAAGTATTGTCCGGGATCAACCGTTTCCAGACCCGGGAACAGTTCCTGGAAGGATTCAGGCTGGCCAGGAAATACAAGATACCGTTCATTAATATCGATCTCATGGCCGGACTGCCCTCCCAGAGCGTGGCATCCTTTATCAGGGACCTGAAATTTCTTCTGAGATTAAAGCCCGACATGGTCCATATTTTCAGTTTCCTCCCTCTGGATTACACGCCTTTTATCAGGGAAGGCGGCAGCTTGTCGCGGGTCCAGACCAGGAACCGCGAAACCATGCTCCGGATGGCCAATGATATCCTGGCTGAATATTTCTCATGCATCCCCCACGAAGTCATGGGAAGGGAAGGCGCGGAAAATGTGCAGGAAGTGGATATGCGAAGGCAGAACTCATCCCTCCTCGGCCTGGGATACGGGAGTAAATCCCATGTCTTCGGTCATTTCTGGTACCAGCACCCCAAGACCATGTTCTTTAAAAACGAACCGAAAGAAAGGATACCGGACTTTATCGGCATCCCCAGCAGCTTAAAAGAAGAGATGAGGAAATTCGTGATCAACAACATCCAGACCGGATTTGAAAGAAAGGCATTTTACCGGCTCTTTAAAAAGGACATTCTGAAAATTTTCCCCGGAGAGATCACCGAGCTGGCTTCCCTGAAAAAGGTCTTTATCAGCAGGGAAAGGATAATCTCCGGCCTGACAAAAAGGAGGGAGATCATCCTGCTCCTTAAATTCTTCTACAGTCCGGAAAGGATAAGGACGATCCTGGAACATATTCCCCGTAAGTACGATCCGGGAAAGAATTATCTCTCCCGGTTCAATTATTTATATGCCAAAAATGACTGACCGTATCAAACCAGCCCACATCGATCTTTATCTCTCTTACCGATGCCAGAATAACTGTCTCTTCTGCAGCGCTTCTTCCCTGATGCGGAAGTTCAGGCGTTTTCCGCCGGGAACCGGCGAGGTTTCCGATTACCTGGTCCAAAAAAGGAGGTCCGGCATCATTTCCGTGAATTTCACGGGCGGAGAACCGACGCTTCACCCGGAATTCGGGAAGATCGTGGCAGCGGCCAAACGCCTGGGATTTAAAGTATCCGTGAACACCAACGGTGAACGGTTCGCGGAAAAAGAATTCACCAGGGAGACGGCGCCTTTCATCGATGAGGTTTCCTTCTCTTTTCACGGCGCTTCAAGCCGGTCCCATGATCACCTCATGGGGAAAAAGGGTAATTTCAGGAAGCAGTGCCTGGGATTGAAGAACCTTTCGGCTTATCCTGTAAGGTTCTTTTCCAATACAGTGGTGACCCGTTCTAACCTCGGCTCGTTAAGTGATATCGTACAGTTCTGTATTAACAAAGGGATACAGGAGATCCTGATCTCCCAAGTCGTTCCCGAGGGCCGCGGTCTGGAGAACTACGCGGGGCTGACCGTCAGGCTCCGGGAAATGAAAAAGATCATCCCTCACCTGGTGAGGAGAGCCGGCCGGAAAAAAAGGGTCATAAGATTTTTCGGTTTTCCCATGTGCATCATGGAAGGACACGCTGTCTGCTCGAATGACCTTTACTTCGATCCCAGACTGTATGCGGAAAGGGCTCTGATCAGGGGAAGACCGGTCCTGAAGGAAAAGAAGGTCCTGTCACCGGACTATAAAAGGACGAAACCGGGAAAATGCCGTTCCTGCATCTATGTCCGGACCTGCGGCGGCATCTTCCGTGAGTATTATAAAAAATTCGGCAGTGAAGAACTGGAACCCGTGAAAAATGATTAAATCCAAATTTTTAAAGAGGAACCAGGCGGCGGAAAAGCCCAAATACTGGCTAAGGCTGACGCGCCTCTGCAACAACAACTGCGTCTTCTGCCTGGACAAGGAGAACAGAAAAGGCACTATCGTCAAGTTCAGCGAGATCAAGGCCGAGGTCAAAAAGGCGAGAAAGCAAGGCTCGGATAAACTGATCCTGAGCGGAGGGGAACCCACCCTTCACCCCGATTATCTGGAGATCATCCGGTTCGCCCGGCAAGCGGGTTTCCGTGAAATACAGACCGTTACGAACGGCCGGATGTTCGCTTACAGGAATTTTCTGAAAAAAGCCCTGGAGAACGGCCTGACAGAGACCACTTTTTCGTTCCACGGACACACCCGGGAACTGTATGAAAAACAGTCCGGTATCAAAGGCTCCTATGAACAAGCTTTCACAGGACTGACGAACGTATTAAATTCCAAAGGCCTGATCGTCAATATCGATATCGTGATCAATAAAATTAATTACCGGTACCTGGATAAAGTGATCAAGTTCTTTCTCCGTCTGGGGATCAGGGAATTCGACCTGCTCCAGGTCGTCCCGTTCGGATCAGCCTGGGACAACAGGGACAAGGTCTTTTACAACCTGGAAAAAGCCCTCCCTTTTATCAAGAAAGCCTTTTCCCTGCAGCATCAATACCCGGACATCTATCTCTGGACCAACCGCCTGCCCGCCCAGTACCTGGAAGGTTTCGAGGAACTGATCCAGCATCCGGTCAAACTGTATGATGAGATCAGGGGAAGGAAAAAAATATTAGAAAGGTTCATTGACCGGAAGGTCCTGATGCGCTGTTACGACAAACAGTGCCCGTATTGTTATATCGAGAACTTTTGCAAAGACCTGATCGAACTGCGAAGGGCCAAAAGGCTCGCGGCCAGGGAGCCTGCGGTCTGCCTGCGAAAGGGCTCTGTTCACCCCCCAAAGGTCTTTCTTGCCGCAAAAAGGATCGATCTCGAAAAGTTCCTGGATTTCTATATTGAACACCGGTATTTCCTGAAAAGCCTGAGGTGCAGAAACTGCAGGGACGACGGCCGGTGTGAAGGCGCCCCCATCAATCTTATCAGGAAAAAAGGATTCAGGATCTTATCTCCTTCAAGGAAAAAATAAATGGCGAATCTGTATTATATCCAGGTGACCCGGAAATGCAACCAGGAATGCCGCTTCTGTTCGAATCCCCCCAATGAAAGGGTGCTGTCCCTGAAAGAAGGGGAGAAACTGATCCGTTATTATAAGAAGAAAGGATGCGACGGCCTGATCTTTACCGGAGGAGAACCGACTCTTTCCCCGCACCTGCCGGAATTCCTGAGATCGGCCTTGATAAAAAAAGTCCCGGCCCGGATCATCACCAACGGCCAGAATCTCGCCGACATCAATTACCTGCGATCGCTCAAAGAAGCAGGATTATACCATGTCCATATCTCCCTTTATTCCCATCAGCCGAAAGTACAGGCTTTTCTCACCCGGAACAAGGATTCCCTGAAGAACATCATCCAGGCCCTGAAGAACATCGGTAAGACCGGCGGTATCGCCGTCAATATCAACACCGTCATCAACCATTATAACGCCGGCCATCTTCTGGAGAACGTCCGGTGGCTGACGGAGGATTTTCCGTTCATCAACCATTTTGTCTGGAACAACCTGGATCCTTCCACGACCAGGGCCCAAAAGAACAAGGATACCATACCGAAACTGCATGAACTTGAACTCAGCCTGCATGAGGCCATGGTTTACCTGTCAGGACATAAAAAGACATTCCGGGTGGAACGGCTGCCCCTGTGCTATCTGCCGGAATACGAGGATGTATCGACCGAGGCAAGGAAGATCGTGAAAAAGGAGGACCGCTCCACCTTCTTCCTGGATGACAGGGGTTTCCTCAATGAGAAGGACTGGGACCATAAATGGGGATATTCGAAAGCGGACTGTTGTGCCTGTTGTTCCATACGGTCCGTCTGCCCCGGCCTGTACCGGAAAGACAGGTATTATTCCTCCCAGGAGCTTTACCCGGTCTTTATCCCGAAAGAAGGGATCATCGAAAAGATCCTGAAGAATCCGTAATGACCATTATAAAAGAAACAGCCATCCATATTCCTGTCAGTTCCTGCTGCAACAACGACTGCCGGTTCTGCATGGAACCGCATATCGACCACAAGGTGAACCTGGACAGAAAGTTCATTTTCAGGATACTGAAAAAATACATGTTTGAAAGAGCCGACCGGGTCCTTTTTACCAACAAGGAACCCACGCTCAATCCCGACCTTCCCCGGTATATCGAATACGCAAAAAAGATCGGGTATAAAAAGATCGCTCTGGTCACGAACGGCCGGCGCTTTTCATCGCTTCCTTACTGCCGGGACCTGCTGCAGAAAGGCCTGAACCATATCACCGTATCGATCCACGGTCCCGATCCCCGTATCCATGATCTTCTGACAAGAAGAAAAGGAAGTTTTCAGGAAACACTGAAAGGCCTCAAGAACCTTTCCTCCCTAAAAAAATATTTTGGATTTACCTTTATCACATCCACGGTCCTGTCCCGGCCCAATTATCCGCATACCGGCAGGATGCTGAAACTTTTATCCGGCTTCCCCGCAGACCAGATCATTCTGCAGTGCATCGAATGCCGGGGGAGGAAGATGAGCCGGAATTTCTCTTCTTTAATGATCAGGTATTCGGACGTGATAAAGGAAATAAAAAAAACAGACCGGAACTATAAAGGCCCGCGGTTCCATGTCCTGGGCCTGCCCTACTGCGTGGCCGGAAAGGGAGGCAAGAACTTCCATTTAGGGTACACGGAGAACATTAAACTCCTGGGGAACAAGGGCAGGTTGAACCTGATCGATTATTCCAGCAAATACGGAACGCTGAAAAGAAAGGAGTGCGCAAGATGCAGGGCCTTCCTTTTTTGCCGCGGAATTTTCAAACCCTATATCAGGCATTACGGCTGGAAAGAGCTGAAACCATGAAGACCGTCCTCCTTTTACTCTTTTTACCGGCCATCATCTGGTTCGGGATATCCGCAACCCTTTCCGATATCCGGACCGGGAAGGTCAGGAACAGCCTGATCAGAAAAGGGTACTTTTACGGCCTGGCTGTCTATTGCCTCCTGATCCTATGGACCGTGGCTCGGAAATATTCGGTCATGCTGGCTATCCACGCGGGCAGGACCTACTATCTCAGTCTGAGCTATTTCCCCGACTTCATCATCAACAGTATCCTTGCCCTGGCCGTGGGGATCCTGCTGTGGAAGCTTGACTTTTGGGCTGCCGGGGACGCAAAATTATTCGCTCTTTTTAGTTTTCTCCTGCCTCTGACCGTATATTCCCGGGAACGCATCCTGTATTTCCCGTCATTTATCCTGTTGTTTAATATTTACACGCTTGCGTTCTTTTATCTGCTCCTGGCCGGGGTGTTCAGATTAAGGATCAAAGGTATCCGCCTTGCCGATCTTCTTCACTGGTTAAAAGAGAAGGCAGGAAACATCGGGAAAAAACTGAAAGCAAAGCTTCAGATCAGCAACATCCCGAATTTTTTTAACTTTATCCTCCTCTATTCCATCATCTTTTCCGTTCTCAATCTGTTTAAAATAAAAATAAAGATCCTGGGATTCTCCCTTTCCTCCCATCTCCTGCTATACCTGGCCCTTTTTCTCATCTACAGACCGCTCAGCCTGCTGTTGGACAAACATAAAAAAATGAACCTCGTCCTTCTCCCTCTGCTGATAACTGCCTCGTTCCTTATACCTGGTTTCTGGACAAGCTTCTCCACGCGCCTGAATCCCTTCATTAGATTTTTCAGCGGTTTCTTCGTTTTCCTCATGGTCATCAGGACAGGCGCCAAGCTTGCATCCGGACAGACTGATGTAAGGAAGATCAAGGTACAGGAATTGCAGCCCCACATGATCCTGGGCGACGCATCACTCTCTCTTTTACAGAAAGAAAAGGATTTTTGCAGCAAGGAGATCGGCCCCCTTTATTTTGACGGGCTTTCCCCGGAACAGATCGAGAAGATCAAGGTCTTTTTCCAAAACAAGAACATGGAAGAAGTGGAGGTCTGCCGGACCTTCCCGTTCGCCCCTTTCATTTTTTCAGGAGCCGTAATAACGGTACTGCTCCAGGGCTCTCTTTTTAAATGGATCATGCGGTTTTTGCAGAAATGAATCCGTGAAAGAAGTCCTTTTTCTCCCGGGTATTTAAGCCTTCGCTCTTCCTCCCTCTCAGGACTTGTCCGTCTTACTTCATCTGTTGATCGACCCCCTTTTTCACAGCACTTATCAATCATTCCTTTTTATGCTTTTAAACAGGAAAGATAAAATGCGCATATCGTGGTCTTGCGGAGGGATCGTTCCCATGAGCTTTAGGAAATTTTCATGTATCCTCCTGACCCGGGTGTCCCGGAAACGATAATCAGGAGATACGGATTTCTGATTAAGCAGTCCGGCCTTCCGGCAGAGATAATAAACCGGGGTATTTTTCTGTATCCTTAACTTATTGAAACTGATCCTGTAAAAAGCGGAAAAATATCTTTTTAATTTTAAAATGCCGGTGATATTGGCCTTCAGGTCCTGCACGGTCGTGAAAGGTCCGAACAGGATAAAGGATGCTGAAGTGTTCCTTGTGATCCAGGTATCCGGATACTTTTTCTTGAAGTAAAAAAAGGTCTTCAGGGCTTCCCCGTTCATTTCCGGACCATAGCCTCTGTTCAGGAGAAGAAGCTCTTTCCCGGAAAAATTCTCAAAACCGATGTTCTCCACAAGGAAGGAACAGCCCTTCCTCTTCATCAGTCTCAACAAGTCCTCCATTTCGATCCTGTTCTTTACCATGTCATCAGGCCTGAAAAAGACTAAAAAGGAGAGAGACCTGAGACTTGACCTTTTTAATAAGCCGGTGAAGGCCCTGATAAAGTCACGGGTAAAGGGGGAAGGGACCTCTATGATTCTTAAGGAAGGCAGTCCTTTCCGTAAATAATCCATCTGTTTCTTCAGGAGATGACCCAGCCTGGCACAGGAGATCTTTTTCCCGGACAGGGCTGAAGGACAATAACTGCAGCCTCTCCATTTTAACAACGGGACATGATGACAGGCCTGAAAAACAGGATTATTCCTGATGGGACCGGAATAAGAACAACCATAAAAATAAAACGACGCTGTTTTCAGGGGGAATTGTCTTGTCCCGAATATCCTGCATTTGAAATTCGGGCGGAACTCTTGATAAAAATCAGGATGGAAACGGAGAATTCCCCCGATGGAGGAGAGATCATGGACCTTTTGGCCCAGTTCCTCCCTGATAACAGCTTTCATGTGAGCAGGAAAATCATCCGGGATAAAAATGAAGCTGTAATCTTCTTGCCGGCAGTGAGCGATCAGACGTGCCAGGTT
>JAQTRT010000002.1 GCA_028711675.1 bacterium
CATTACCCAGGCTTACAGCAAGCGGGGAAGGGCTGATGGTCAGGAACTGGAGCAGATGGCTGCTCTCCGGATGCACCGCGTATATTTTTAAGCTGCACAGCATTAGTATCAATAAAGCAGGATATCCTTTTTTACGCACCATAATATTTCCGGCCTACCGGCTGACCAGCAGCTTGAGGTATTTCTTCTGGCCCTCCGGATTGGAGATGCAGCAGATATAGACCCCGGTCTTCAGGTCCTCTCCCTGCTCGTTCTTCACGTTCCACCTGTATTTTCCCGCTGACGCATTCCCTTTCAGGGAAACGACCTTCCCTCCGCCCACAGAATATACGTCTTTCTTGAACTCAGGAGTAAGATTGAAGAAGACCACATAACCGCTGTTGTCCCCGGCCGGATGAAACGGATTGGGGGCTGCCACTACCTTTTCCAGGTCCTGGCGGATCCCGCCATCATAGGAGACCTTGATCCAGTCGACCAGAGGCGTGCTGTCACGGCCGGCTGAACAAAGGGTTATCCGTATCCTGAGCCGGTCCTGTCCGCCGGAACTGCACCTTATGCTCTGAAGACCGGAGTCTGTGAGCTCCTGCCAGTCCGACCAGACATATCCCCCGTCCGGCGAGGAGGAGAACTGATACGAGACCTTTCCGTTGTTCAGCGTATCGGAATAACTGAAAGAGGTCCAGCGGTTGATTGCGTCCGGGGCGATATTGAGAATAACATCATTGGATACGGCATATCCGCTTCTGAACACGTAACCGCTGTTACTCGCCGAAGTGTTCGTGCATCCGCCGGCCAGGATAGAACCGTCCAGGGCCTGGAGAAGCGCGCTGCTGAGATTCCTGCTGAAATTGGCAGTGCCTATTTTAATGTCCGCTGTCTGCTCCCAGTTCGCGCCTTTATCAAAGCTCTTCCAGAGGTTGGTGCCGGAGACCTTATAAAAGATCCCGTCGTTTGCCTCGATGAGCCAGGCGCATGACCCGGACGACAGGACCTGCCATGTCCGCGCTTCATCCGGGGAACGGTATATCCCGCTGCTGCTGGCAGCGTACAGGGAACCGTCCCTGCTCCGGAACAGCCTGTTCATGTATATATTGGATGAAAATGAGAGGAGATACCAGTTCGTCCCCCGGTTCGTAGAAAGGTATATACCGCTGGGGATTGTTGTGACAGCCCCTCTTCTCGCGATGAAATGCCTGTTGTCCAGTTCCAGAAGCTCGTCGAATCCGGACGTGCTGTAACCGTTCGTGACCCCGATTTTGCAGATCAGGAACCAATTGGTCGCATGATCAGTACTTTTATACAGATAATTGGTGGCCCACTGGTCCACTACGCTGTATTCCCTGTCCTCTGCGTAGAGCGCATGGTCCGAGTCCTCAAAGATCATCTGGACCAGCCCTGTCACTGTCATCCTGTTCGTCCACCTGCTCCCGTTATCATAACTCTTATAAACTCCGTTATAGGAGAACGCGCCGTACAGTCTGCCGTCCGATCCTTCCAGCATCTGATTGAAACTTGAATTCACATTATACCAGGTAACGCCGTTATTGGAACTTTTATAGGTTGTGTAAGGCGGTGAACCCATAAATCCGGCCGAATAGAATAAATTGCTTTTTGAATCCTGGAACAGATACTGGGGAATCGTGTCATGGCCCAGCCTGCCTGTGTTTGTCCAGACACCTGTAGGCGAAAGCCTCAGTTGGCTGTTATAGACCTCGACCCTGGTCCTGTCATAGCTGACAGCGGAATCATCATTAAAATGGAACTGTATCTCATCAGCCCGGATGTTATAAGAACAGAATATCACGGATAATATCAACAGGAACGGAAAATTTCTTTTTAAATTTAAAGTCATTTGTGCCATTATATTCAATTTCATAATAGAATCAACTCCTTTTTGCATTTCCCGCCTATATATACAACCAAAAAGAAAAAAAGTGAAAAGATTTCCCTTTTTTTTATGACCATTGTATAAATAACAGAGAACGAGAGTTTGATTTTATATCATTATGGATAAAAAAAATATATTCAAGATGAACCTTATAAAATCTGCCGTTATATCCTGCGCTTTCCTGATGAATTTCCCTGCATTAAATCCGATGAACCGGCAAACCTGCGAGTTGGCAGCAGCATCAGTGCCCCATGCATGGAAGGCATTGGCCCTGGTGTACCGGGACATCAATGCCGAATACATCAACAACAAAAAGCAGGTCCAGCAGCTCCAGGTATCCATGAATGACGCGGATTTCCAGTACACCCTTTCCACTCTGTCCAACTTTCCCCGGACCATCCTGAACTGGTCAGGCGGTAAGGTTGTCATGGACCTGAAGATCGTGATCGTGGACCACCCCATCCGGTCCCTGAACACGAACGGAGAGCCGAATGAATACCAGGCCCGCCAGGAGATCGATCTTTACAATCCCGGCAGGATCTATGATTCCGTTGAAATGATCTACTGCCTGAGAGCAGGCGTTGTCAGCGGCTGTTCTTCTGTCGGACTTTCCGGAACAGCCAATAATGCCGGATTCTCCATTGTCCATATACCCGTCAGCTATAAGGACTGGGGATTATATTATCCCGAAGAAATACTGGTCCATGAATGGCTGCATAACGTGGAAGGATACTATCAGGGACTGGGATATACGGTGCCCGGACTGCATGATGCTACTGTGTACGGTTATACGTACGACCCCAGTACCAACAACACCTGGCAGCACTGGTACAAAGATTACATGCAGAACAAGGTCTGGGACGGTTTCCAGTATATCGGTGTGCCGCCCCAGGCATGGAGCAATTATATTCCCACAGGCCTGGTGACCATGTCCGTTCCCGGAATACCGGTACCATCGGAACCCAATAATAATTCCACGGGTGTATCCCTGAATACCCTGTTCCGATGGAACACGGTAAATCAGGCTTCCTGGTACGGCCTGCAGGTATCCTCAGACGCGTCATTCACAACAAAGGTCATTGACCGCTGGATCAAGACAAATTCTTATGCCTGTGCCGGCTTATCGGGCTCGACCATGTATTACTACAGGCTGCGGGCCATCAATCCGGCAGGAACGAACAGCTGGTCCGCAGTTTATTCCTTTACCACGGAAGCCGGGACTGAGGTCCTCAACAAGGGAAAGGCCCTGCGGTTCGACGGAAAGAACGACCACGTCCGGATCAAAAGCCTTATCCAGGATGATTTTACCGTTGAAGCCTGGATCAAGACAAAAGCTTCGCGGTCAGGCAGCCAGGTCTGGGAAGGCCTGGGACTTATCTACGCGGATTACCCGGGCGTAGCCGATGATTTCGGGACAGGCGTCGTAAGCGGAAAATTCGCTTTTTTCACTGGTAACCCGGATACCATGATACAGTCCGTATCATCCGTCACATCCGGCCAATGGACACATGTGGCCGCAACAAGGGTTAAAGCAACGGGAGTAATGAAAGTATTCGTGAACGGCGTGGAGGAGAGCCGTGCATCCAACATGAACAAGAACTCGCTCACTGCACCGGTCTATATCGATATCGGGGGCAACCTCCTGGACCTGCGCACTTTCGACGGGCTCATGGATGAGGTCCGCATCTGGAACACCGCCCGGACCAAAGACGAGATCATGAGCAACATGAGCAACCAGCTGACAGGAACAGAAACAGGCCTTGTGGGATATTACTGTTTCAATGAAGGAAGCGGTACATCGGCACTGGACAAGAGCAGCAGCGGGAACCACGGTTATATCAGGTACGGTCCTGTATGGCAGGCGTCCACAGCACCCCTGGTCATCCCGGCGGAACCCGAAATTGTGCCTGATCCTGAGCCGGAAAAAGAGGGACCGGACAATACGAATGCGGCATATACGCACCTGGTGATCGGGCCCAATCCTTATAAGCCCAATGACAGGATATTGTCAACAGGTACACCGGATACAGGCGTCATCTTTGCCGGAATAACCAGGGACACCAGGATAGAGATATATACAATCGCAGGCCGGCTCATTGCCAGGCTGGAAGAGAAGGATGATGACAGTAAACTGACATGGCATGTACCGGACACAATAGCCAGCGGTATTTATTTATGCCGCATCATGGACCGGAAAGGAGAAAAAGCAATAAGGAAGATAGGGATAATAAAATAAAAGCATCAGTAGCATTTTTTTATGGTCTTATCACAGGTATAGATAAAATAGGATCCGCGCGTTCCGTCATGAAACAGCTTTAAGGCTTTCTGGACCGTCTCATTAAGTTTCCGGGTCTGCAGGTCCATTGTGCACACATTCCCGTCATAGCCGATCAGGAATAATCTTCCTTCATGGGCAAAAACATCTTTGATCTCTTTGCCTGTATCGTATTCTTTCAGAACCTTTCCTGTCCTGTGGTCTATGCGTGTGATCCTCCCGTCCCTGTTGGCCCGGTACAGGTCATCTTCGTCATTAAAAACGAAATGTGCCGGGGAACCTGTTTCTATCCATAATAAAGTCCCCTTGTCCCGGTCGAAGGCCATAAGAAGACCTCCTGCGGTCTTAATGACAATGGCTGTACGGAACAGGATGGGTTTGGATCCCGTTACTTTATCCCTGATGGGGATCTTCCCGGTTATCTTATTCTTATCCAGGTCATAAACATAAAAATGCCGGTCGATGGAACTGATGAACAGTTTATTATCCGCGCAGAGCAGAGGCGCCCATACCGGGATGGACAGATCTGTTCTTTTTAATATATTACGGCTCTTATCTATTCTATACAATACGCCTTCCGTATTCATCAGGATGATCTCATCCCTGAAGGGGATTGGCGCGGAATACAGCAGTGTGCCTGTGTTCCTGATCATATCCCATTTCCCGTTCTCCAGCGAATAAACATACAGGTTCTTATCGTATCCGCTGATATAGATATCGTTGTTTATGATGACAGGTATTGATTTGCTCCGGACCGGCAGTAAAAGATGCAGGAAGAGATCGCCTGTTCTGTTGTCAAAGAGATACAGGTCCTTCTTGAAATTATGGATGATGAAATACCGTGTATCGAATGAATACAGATACTCATCCTGGTCCAGCCCGATCTTTTCGAGTTTCTGTGAACCGTTCTCCTCCAGGACCTCCGGTGTGATACGGTTGCTCCGGATGCTGACAGTGCCCTTTTTATCCGTGGAAAGCAAGGATCGGCCGGCTGATTCAATGTCCAGATGCCCTTCCCTGAGGATGATCTTGATGTCATTCGTATTATTATAAATAACCTCCATCCGGGAGCCTTTCAGATATAGATCGTACCGGTCAACGTTCAATTGGACAAGATGGTCTTTCCTGGATTTCATATCTATGGTCAGGCCGCCGTTCAGGAGCCGGACACGGATAAAAGAGTACAGTCTTATTTTTTCGATCAAAACGCCTGATCCCGGATTTATCCGGACCAGGACAGAATCATCCCGATGGCGCCTGCTGATGGTTAAAGGACTGTCAGCCCGGGTCATCACACGGCTGCCTTCCCTGATCTTGATATCCTTAAAGACCGGTATGGAAACATCCTTGACACGGACAAGGGCGCAGCCACGGAGGTCCTGGACATGGAGATAATTGTCCCGTTGCCGGAGAGCCGTGAAGAAGATCAGGAAAAGGAGAAGAGAAAAACCGAGTCCCAGGGATAAACTCACTGGCCTTGACCGCCGAAAGTCCCGGAAGGGCTGCTCTTCCTTTTCCAATGCTTTGTCGAACCTTTCCCACCTTCCTTCCGGCACCGGTTCATTCTTCACCAGTTCATCAGAATAAATCTTTAACACTTTAAATATTTGATCTAATTTCATAATGATACCATTCTTTAATATAAATTCTCATAGCCTGCTTTTTTCAGCTCTTTTTTAATGATGTCCATGGCCTTTTCTATCTTATATTTCACGTTCCTCTCGCTCTCATGGAGCATCCCGGCTATTTCATGGAATTTCAGGCTCTCGAAGATCTTCATATTGATCACGATCCTGTATTTCGGCTTCAGGGAATGGATGATCTCCATGGTCTTCTGTAAAAGGTCCTTTTGCATAAGTTCATCCGTCATGTTATACGTGCTTTTGATATTATCGAGGAGAGAGGTATCCAGGTATATCGTGCTTTTTGTGTAACGGCTGTTCGATTTATAGAAATTCCTGGTCTCGTGGACGGCAATGGAGTAAAGCCATGTTTTAAAGCTGGCGCCCCTCAGCGGATCGTACTGTCTCAGGTTCTTAAAAGCTTTCAGCAGGGTTTCCTGGAAAACATCCTCGGCAAAATCAGAGTTGAACAGGATCATTTTCCTGATAAAGAAAAACAAGGGTTTTTCGTATTTTTGGACCAGCAGCTTAAAACTCTCTCTATCTCCGCTGACAATGTTCCTGATTAATGCGTTTTCATCCATAACCATATATTGAATATCGTAAAAACAGTAATATAAATTATATATTTTGATTATATTGTCAAGTACTGATAGGGCACGCATGTAATTATCAGAATAAAAAGGTCTTTTTCCGCATGTTTTCATAAACTACCCTTTCTCTCCAGACATATTATACTGATGAAAGTATAAAAAGTGAAAAACTTTTTATGAACCAGCAGAATTAATGCACGTCCCTTTTCCCTTTTTCCCGACATGATTGTATAATAAGATTATGAAGAAAAAAAATCCTTTTTCATTTTTTTTAAATTATACAGCTTTCATTAAGATAATGACGATAAAAACACTGTATATCCTTTTTTTCCTCTTACTGCCGATTTCCCTGTTATCCGGTAATGACCGGTACGATCTCTCTTCATTCCAATTCCTGAAGGTCCAGCCTACGGCCAGGAACGCAGCCCTGGAAAACGCAGGGACCTCCCTTTACGGATCCATTGAAAATCTTTCTTCCAATCCTGCCGGTATCTTTTTCCCGGGCCAAATGGAATTCTCCATGCATTACATGAACTGGCTTCACGAGATCCATTATACTTCACTGGCATACGGCATCCGTCTGGACGATTCGAGTATCCTGGGATTCGGGGTCCTGGGTCTCTTTTACGGGGATATCCCTGTTGTGAACTTTAACAGCAGCGGAGAATTATCGGAAACAGGGAATACGAGCGCTTATGACTTTGCTTTCTCCGCCTGCTATCACCGCCGGTTGACCGGGATGATCTCATCAGGGGTCTCCCTTAAAGTACTTTACGAACAGATAGAAAAAGAAAGAGCAACAGGTCTGGCACTGGATACCGGGGTCCTTATCCATTTAATGGATAATAAACTGAACCTGGGGCTGGCGGTACTGAACATCGGCCCTGAAATAAAATTCAGCGGGAAAAAGGATGATCTGCCCCTGTCCGTCAATACCGGGATAAGCGTCAAGCTGATACAGCAAAAGGAACATTCAGGCCTTATTGCCCTGGATATGATCTACCCTAATGACGAAAAAATGAAAACACGGCTGGGAATTGAATACGGCCTGATGGACCTGTTTTTCGGAAGAGCGGGTTATCAGACCGGTGACGACCTGAGCACATGGAGCATAGGCTGCGGATTAAAGCTGAAAATCGGATCAAAAGTCATCAGAGCCGATTATACCTACTTGCCGCGCAGCGAGCTGAACAACACGCATATCATAGGGCTGGTCATCGGCCTGAACTAAAACATTTTAAAAGAGGCGCGTACGTGAAAAAACCGATAACTCTTCTCCTTTTCACGGTCTTTCTTTTGAACGTCATAACAATCATAATGGCAGACACCATCATCCCGGCCTCGAGACGGATCGACTGGACGCCGGGGATCCCCAACGGTATTCCGGATTCAACCGGCTGGGCCGTACGGAACGTCAAAGATTACGGGGCAAAAGGGGACGGCGTGACCGATGATTACTTCGCCGTCATGAAAGCTATTTCCAATGCGCAGGCAAGCAACGTGATTTATTTTCCGGCAGGCACATACACCGTCTCATCACAGATCATCATAAATTATAAAAATCCGAAACATCATGTTCTCCTGAAAGGCGCCGGGCCGTCAGGGACAATCATACGGTACACGGGAACGGAATCAAGCCATAAGGGTATCATTTATTTTCAAAACACATCCGGGGCCGAAAGGGAGATCGACCTTTCCTCCGGTTTCACCAAGGACAGTATTTCCCTCGTATCCGGTTCAACCGTCCCGTTCCGGATAAACGACCATATCCTGATCGACCAGCTGAATGACCCTGCAGTTGTCAAGCTCAACGACCCGGACACATATTATTCACGGGACAACGCGACACGCTGCATCGGCGAGATCGCCCGCGTGACCGCAACCAACGGGGCCGCGATAACCATCGACCACCCCCTGCACTGGAACTATAATTCAGGTTATACGCCCCAGGCCTGGAGAACGCATGACTCATCAAAATCATGTTATCTGCTGGGTATCGAAGATTTAAAGATCGAAAACATGAATCATCCTGATATCAATCTCATTTATTTCAATCACGGCCTCCAGTTCTGGGCCCGGAACGTGGAAGGCTGCCGGTCAGGGCAGACGCATGTCAGGCTGGCTTACAGCTACCAGTGTGAAATAAGAGGATCTTATTTCCACCATTCGCAGCAATACACCAGCGGCCAGGGTTATGGGGTACGGATATGTTATCAGACCACGGACTGCCTGATCGAAGACAATATTTTCCATTATCTGCGCCATTCCATGGTCCTGATAGGCGGCGGGACAGGTAATGTTTTTGGCTATAATTACAGCAGTCGGATGTTCAATGATAATTACCCGAACACGGATTGGCTTACCGGCGACCTGCTGTGCCACGGCCCTCATCCCATGATGAACTTATTCGAAGGGAATATGGGATGCCTGCTCTTATTCGATTATGTACACGGTTCCGCAAGCCATATCACTGCTTTCCGGAACCATATAGCAGGATACAGCCAGGGAGAAAGCTGCGCGGTTTCCAAGGCTCTCCGCTGCGTCGGGATCGACCAGACCAATTATAACATGAACATCGTGGGCAATGTCCTGGGTTTATCCGATGATACAGGTATTTATGAAACCAATTACTGGGCTTCCGGCGACTACAGGAAAACAGTCTGGAAGATCGGATACAATTCCTCTGTGTACAACGGATATCCCGTTGATACGAATTGCCGGACCACAGCCATCAGGCACGGTAATTATGATTCTATCACCCGCTCCACACACTGGGACCCGGCTATTTCAGATCTCACCCTGACAAATTCCTATTACCTGAAAAGCAAACCTTCATTTTTCGGAAGTTTAACCTGGCCCTGCATAGGACCGGACCTGAATCCCATGGTCAGTACTATACCGGCCAAGCAAAGATATGATCAGATGTCCGCCGGTCCCCCGTCATCCCCGGCAGCTCCTGCGACAAATCTCACACCAGGCAGCTCAAGTAATTTAAAGCAGGTGATCGTCGGCCCTAATCCTTATAAATCCAATAAAACAACATTCCCCTCGGAAATCTATAAAGAGAGCATTACATTCCAGAAACTGACGAAACAAGCTTATATTAAAATATTCTCGGTGAGCGGGAAATTAGTGGATGAATTCGAGGAAACGGACAATGACGGCCGGTATATCTGGAAAATCCCCGGTCCCCTGGCAAGCGGTGTCTATCTCTGCGAGATATCGAACAAGCAGGGAGAAAGGGTCAGGAGGAAGATCATGATCATCAAATGAACAGAAGGGACCATGACAGCCTTTTCTCGATCAGTAACCGGACCTTTTACCGGTGAGCGGAGAGATATCAACCTTTATAACGCTGACTTTTTTCAATGCTTCTTTAGAGAAAGAGAATTTTCCAGTCCGCGGATATTTCCTTATGATACATTCAAGGGCTTTCTTTTTTTTAGCGGGATCTGTCATCACACTGGCCCGGCCGTATCCGATGACGCTGAGATAACGCATCCTCCAGTTACAGGGACGGACGGACCGGACAACCCTGGTCCTGATATCCGTTTCAAAGCAGACATTTTTATTCTTCCTCAGCATATCCATTTTTTTCCCTTCCGAGGCCGAATGAAGATAAAGGCAGGAACCGTCATATCCGAAATTCATAGGCACGATATAAGGTTCACGGCCCAGGCAGAAGCCCACACGGCAGACCCGGGCTTCATGAAGGATGGCATTTATTTCCCTTCTCCCTGTGATCTCCTTATCTTTTCTCCGCATTATTTTTTATACTCCTTCTCAAAGAGCGCCAGGGCTTCGGGCAGTTTAATACGGAAGATCCCCTGAAAAACAGACCTGTCATGCCTGGGATCTTTAATGTACCGGGAAAGGAATACCCGGAATTTCTCCGGCCCGTATGTTTCGACAAGATACTGGATAAAGTACCTGTACAGTGTGTAATTGAACCCGGGTGCCATGGGATCAAGGTTAGAATAAATATCCCTGTTGTTTTCCTGGTAAGTGAACTTCTTTTTTTTCCATTCCCGTACGAACTCATTACGGGTCATGTAATACGGTCCCCCGAAATAACAGGCTGTTCCCTCAGAAACCCAGTGCTGGCCTGTGATCCTCATGGATTTCAAGATCCCGGTGTTCTGCTGGACGAGGCTGTGGCAAAGTTCATGCCTGATGTACTGGGGCTCCTTTCTTCCGCTGCGAACGATACGCGGCTGGTCGATATAAACAACATCGCCTGTCTCAAGTGCCCTGCCGCCCATCCCGTAATTCCTCATCCAAAGCATGATACGGCCCATCTCACTGAACCGGCCTTTGTCATCCAGGGCCACAAAGACCTTCACAGGTTTCCTGTATTTCAGGCCGTACAGCTTTTCTGCTTCAGCCATGATCCTGTCGATCGTATGATACACAGGGTCCAGTTTGTTCTTATCACGGATGAACACAACAGCTTTCCGGGACCTGATCTGATGATATCCCGGCCTGAGAGGGCTCCAGGGCAGCAACGGACCATAGAGAAATAAAAAAATGATTAAAAGGAACGGAACGAGCAGAAGAACTATTGTGCGCTTTTTCATGACAACCTCTTGGGGGACGGTGCTTGACATTTTGACATTTTGTCAGGGATACTGAAACAGATGGGGAAAATAAGTTATTTTATTAAAATGTCAAAATGTCAAGCACCGTCCCCTATTTTATCTTAAAATCTTTCAGGGTACAGTTGAACATGTTCCAGTTTATTCCGTACATCATGTATTTTTTCAGGTCTACCCTCTCCGGGATATAGAACGCATCCTGCTTTCTGAATGTGACCCCGATCTCATATTTCTCGTTCCTGTCCATGACCATAAGCTGGTTGGTTCCCAAGGGACAAAGAGTGATATCGCTGAATTTACCGTTGAGAAAAAGGGTATGGGACGGTTTATCCGGCAGGACCTTGGCAATAAAGGAATGGACAAAGGCCAGCAGAGAATTGCTCTTGTTCCGGTTCGTATAATCCTGCCGGTTCGTCTGGAAGCCGCTGTACCGTACATATCCGACTACATTGGATAAAAAAACGATATTCTCGTATGACAGCTTGTTCCCGCTGCTGGTCCGGATATCATCGCGCAACGAATCCATCCCTGTCTGCCAGGAGCACCGGTCCTCCTGTTGAAAGTCGATCAAACCGCTGGCCGTTATCCGGACCCTGGCTGTCACATGATTGGAATAATGGACAAGCCGGATCTGCCCGATGGACAGGGAGCCCAGATTAAGGATATAATCGATCTGGTAGACCGCCTGTAAAGGACCAAGACCTCCTCCCAACAGAAGTAAACCAAGCACACGGATCCCTTTTCCTATTCCCATTATTTTATTCTCCCTGGCCTGTATCCTTTACTGGGCGCTTTTCACATCTTCGATAATTAGGGAAACGCTTTCCTTATTGTTCCAGGTATTTATTTCCGGCCTGAAAACGATATGATACTGTTCACCCACGGCAAAATCCTTGCCCTGCGCGACACCGCCCCAGAACAAGGCGTCAAAAATATGCCGGTCATCCTTTCCGACCCGGAGCTTCAGGTGTTTTTTATTGCTCCCGATCATCTGGACATTGTAAAGCCGGACGTCTTTCAGCAGAAAGAGCGGTTCATCGTTATCCTCTCCGAACGGCTCAAAGAGCTGCTCCATCTTTTTCATCATATTCACTGTCAGGTCATCCAGGCTGATCTCAGCGTCGATCTCCAGGACAGGAATAAGATCCTCCTCCTTTAACTCCTTCTCCGCAATGGCTCTCAAACGGGTCTTGAACGCCTCCAGATTTTCCTGCTTGATGGAAAAGCCAACGGCATATTTATGCCCGCCGAAATCTATGAACAGGTCCCTGCACTGCTTGAACGCTTCGAAGATCTTGAACTGCTCAATGCTGCGGGCCGTGCCCACGCCTTCCCCGTCCTTGAGGATCAGGATCACCACAGGCCTGTAGAACATCTCCAGGATCCGGTTGGCGATCACTCCGGTTACCCCATGCTCCATGTCCTCGATATCGATGATGAAGATCTTATCCTTCTCTACATCCACCTTCTGTTCCAGGATACCCATCACCTTGTCGAAATTCACCTGCTGCTTATCTTTCCGCTGCTGGTTCAGGATGAGCAGTTCATCCACGATCTTTTCCGCTTCCTTGTAGCTGTCGCTGATCAGCAGTTTCAGGGCTTTGTCCGCGATGCCCATGCGGCCGGCCGCGTTCAGGATAGGGATGACTTTCCAGGAAAGGGCCCTGGCTGTCAGGGTTTTCTGGCTGATGTTCAGCTTTTTCAGGAGGATCTCAAGCCCGATGATATCCGTGCTCTTCAGCTTCTCCAGGCCTTTCCGGACAATCAGCCTGTTCTCATCCCGGAGCGGCACAACGTCCGCAATGCTTCCCAGGACCGCATATTCACTGAACGCCTCCAGGATATTCTTGATCTTCTTGGTCACCTTGAAGAATTTTTTAAAGATCTCATAGGTCACCCTGGCATCCACCATGGCGCCATGGAACTTCCCTTCCTCTTTGATATGAAAATAAGCAGCCACACTCTCCAGTTTATTATGGGGCAGATGAAGATAGCTCCTGGCCAGCTCGAGCGTGTCCACCATCTCGTTCTTGATCTTTATGTCCAGGCACGTCTTGATATCCCGCCTGAGGAAATGGATGTCAAAACCGGTTATATTATGTCCCACCAGGACAGCATCCTTGATGAACTCATAAAAGCCGCCAATGACACGGGAGATTGGTTCCTCGTTCTGAAGCTGTTCTTCAGTGATGCCTGTTAAATCCTGGACTTCCCGGGAAAGGGCCTTGGGGGGTTTCACATATTTATGGAATTCGCCTGTTTTGATGAAGTTCCGGTATTTAACAGCTCCTATCTCGATGATCTCTTCATTCAATTCAAAGCCCGTAGTCTCCAGGTCAAGCACAACGATCTCTCTGTCATAGAACTGGGAATAGGAAAGGAAGATTCCGCACAGGAGCTTATAGGCCACACCCACGCCCGCCAGGTCCTTGAAGGGATAATTCTCCTCGCATTTAGGATTCAGGACAGCCAGGGCTTCAGGCAGCTTTTCACCCGGTGTATGGTGGTCCGTGATAATGACGTCCATGCCGTTCTCCACAGCCTTCTTCACCGCGTCAAATTCGGAGATCCCGTTATCAACCGTGATAATGAGATTACAGCCGCCGGCCTTGAACTGTTCGACGTATTCCGTGTTGATGCCGTAACCGTCTTTGGCTGAAGGGACAAAAACCTCGACACGGCCGTTCAGCTTTTTCAGGGCTCTATAGACCATGGCACTGCTGGATACGCCGTCCACATCGCGGTCGCCATAGATGAATATCTTTTCTTTGGCTTCAAGAGCTTTCCGGATCCGGTCCACGGCCTTCTGCATATCCCGGAACAGGAAAGGATTATGAAGGTCGTTGATCAGATCGGGATTAAGAAAGCTGCGTGCGGATTCCCTGTCCTGCACACCCTTGCTGTTCAATAAAACAGCAAAGAACCGGTTGAACCCCAGTTCCAGACCGAGTCTGCTGATCGTCTCTTCATCATGGGATTTCAGTTTCCAAATCTTGTTTTTTATCATACTGTTATCGGAGGATAATTTCAGGCTTCAGCCGGTCAGATCCGGTCCTGCGGCTGCCAGGACATGAACTACCAGGATCCGTCAGCCGGATGATCAAATCTCCATCTTGCTGAGTTCAAGTAAAAAGCCTTTGATAAGTTTGATGAACTTGGACCTGGCTTTTTCCGAAGTTTCAAGAACCTCTTTATGGTCAAGTTTCTTTTTTAAGATACCGGCAGCCATATTCGTGAGCAGGGAAATACCGGCCACCCGCAATCCCAGCTGGTTGGCTACGATCACTTCAGGTACCGTACTCATTCCCACAGCATCAGCGCCGATGCTGTCCAGCATCCGGATTTCAGCCGGTGTTTCGTAAGAAGGCCCTGTCATGGCAGCATACACTCCCTGCCGCAGAGGAACCTTATTCTTTAACGCAGCCTTTTTCAGAACCTGGATCATTTCCGGATTATACCCGAAGGTCATATCGATGAACCGCGGATAAAGATCTTCCCTTGACCAGCCCCTGAGAGGATTGTCTCCCATGAGGTTTATATGATCTGTCAGGACCATCAGGTCGCCTGTCCTGAACCTGGGATTAACACTGCCGCCGGCATTGGTGACTACAAGGACTTTAATCCCCAGCTCTTTCAGGACCCGGACCGGATATGTGATATCTTCCATGGGATATTCTTCATAATAATGAAAACGTCCCTTCATGACCACAACTTTCAGGTTATGGATCTCCCCAAAGACAAGAGTATTGGAATGGCCTTTTACCGTGGATACAGGGAAGAACGGGATCCTGGAATAGGGGATGGATAATGGATTCTGCAGGCTGTCAGCCATGACGCCCAGCCCGGACCCCAGGATCAGACCCACTTTTGGGGTCGAACTATAATATCGCCTGATGTATTTCATGCTTTTTTTTAAGGTCTTTGTAATATTTTCCATAATGTACCTCCCAAAGGCTTGGTACCTGGACTTCATACGGGAATCTTTAAAATATGAATGTACTGTTATAGAACACCCGTTTAAAACACAGATACGCTACTCTTTATTTAGTAATAAAAATAAATCCGATATCAAATATATTTTGAATGATGTTTTGCGGAGAATTTAAAGAACAATCCCGGTCTATCCGTTCTAAAAGGATATTCCTTGATTTTCAAATCCATTTATATATTATTCAACCGTGAATATCATTCTTACACATACGGATTTCGACGGAGTGATCAGCTCCGCTCTACTCTCCCTGGCTACCGGTATTGATTTCATCAAATTCCTGAGCAATAACCAGATCTGGTATGAGAACCTGACAGGCCAGGAGGTCATCTCCGACCTTCCCTGCCCCTGGAAATGCAGCCTCTGGTTCGATCATCACGAATCCAATCTTAAAGAGATGAAGGAACGGGGTGTGGACACCGCCCTGATACCCGGAAAGTTCGAGATCGCGGATTCCTGCGCCAGGATCATATATGAGCATTTCAGAGAATCCGTGCCTTTTCCGCATTATTTTGAGGACGTGATCCGGGAGACCGATAAGATCGACAGCATGAAATATGATTCCCTGGAGGAATGGCTCCGGGAAACGCCGGTCAAATGCTTATCCAACACGGTCCAGCTTTTCCCGGACGACGATTACAGGAAATTCCTCCATTATCTCCTGGACCTGGCCAAGCTGATCAAGAGGCACGAGCCGCAGAAGATCCTGGAAATGGAAAATGTTAAAAAACGGTGCAACAAGTTCAGGACATACAAGGAAGAATCCACCAAACTGATCAGGGATAATTACTATTTTCATACGACCGACAGCGAAAAAAAGATGGCCGTCCTCGACCTCAGCGAGTTCAAGACCCCGGCCCGTATCGATAAAAATTTTGTTTACATCATCGAGCCTGAGGCGGAATGCGTTTTATTCATCAACGCCATCTTCAAGAACAACGTCAAGACCAATGACCTGAAATTTTCCATGGGCATTAATTTTACCCGTTCCCGTTTTTTACCGGCCATGAACATCGCCAAGATATTCGAGGAACTGGAATTGGGCGGAGGGCATTCCAAAACAGCCGGCGGCATCCTTCATGCCGCAACCAAGCTGGAGAAGCTGGAAAAGAAAGAGAACATCCTCAAGCAGATAGTTGAAAAATGGTACAACCAGAAAAAAGCTCAACCGGTCATTTAGTTGAATATGACCTGCATATCCATTCTTCTGTCTCCGACGGCACGCTCACCCCGCGCCAGATCATCGATACCGCCAGGCAAAAAAAACTGAAAGGCGTGGCCATTACCGACCATGACGACATCAGTATCGACGGCATAAAGGAATACGCCGCGGAACAAAACATGTTCTACACGTACGGTATCGAATTTTCCACGGATATCCCCAATCTCCATATCCTGGGCTATCAGGTCGATCTTCATTCCCCGGCCCTGAGGGAATTCCTGGATGAACAGAAGAGCGGACGGGAGAAGGCCATCAGGGAGATGTGTAAAAAGACACGGGCGCTTGGTATACCTGTTGATTTTGAGGAGATCGCCGAGTCCAGCACAAAGACGCTCGGTCGGCCCCATCTGGCGGAACTGATGGTTAAAAAAGGATATACCAGCAACATCTATGAAGCGTTCCAGAAATACCTTAAGAACGGTAAACCGGTTTTCGTGGATTATAAAAAATATAATTTCCTGAAGATCCTGGATATCATCATCAACAGCAAGGGCATCCCTGTCCTGGCGCACCCTGCCATGCTGAGGCCCGAGCTCTTCTATTCCGTGTTCAGCCAGGCCGTCAAGAACAACCTGGCAGGCCTTGAGGTCTATTACCCGCGCCATTCCCCGGACCAGAAAAAACGGCTCAAGAAGCTTGCCCGGGAGTATAATCTGATCATCACCGGCGGCTCTGATTTTCACGGTGATATCAAACCTGATATTGAAATCGGAAGTGACGGTGTGAACCAGCAGGAATTCGAACGTTTTATTCAGTTATTACAGCAGAAAAAATAATCGTGAAAGAGATCAGTTAAGACCTGTGCCGTGCTTTTAACATCCCGGATCAGACGACTTCAATGACCTTCCGGCCTCTGGCGCTGCGGAAAACAAGAACCCCGTCCTTCTTGGCAAAAAGGGTTTTATCCCTGCCCATACCCACATTGATGCCGGGTAAAAATTTCGTCCCCTTCTGGCGTACGATGATGTTGCCGGACCGTACTTTCTGGCCGCCGAACAGTTTTACGCCGAGATATTTAGGATTACTGTCCCTGCCGTTCTTGCAGGAACCTTGACCTTTTTTATGCGCCATGTTTTTCCTCCGTGTCTGTATTGCTGATATCGATATGTCCCGGATATTCCCTGATCATCTCTTCCAGGGTCCGTAATAAAGTCCGGAACAATAACTCGCTCTTCCCGTCCGGCTTATCTTTTAATTTGCATTCCATGAAGCCGGCTTCATCCGTCCGGAATTCGATCCTGCGGCCTTCGATGCGGCCCAGGCCGATCACCGTCATATAGGATACGGCCGAGACCGCGGAGCAGATATAATCCTTCTGCCCCGTGCTTTTTAAAAACAGATACCGCAACCTGCCCTTTATCCCGCGATAAAGGTCCGAATGTCCTGTTATTTTAAAACCGATTATTTTTTGCCGGTGATAAATAAAATCCGCATGGATCATCAGGCTATTTTAATATCTTTGATCTTAATGACCGTATAAGGCTGCCGGTGTCCGGTCTTTCTCTTATATCCTTTTCTCCGTTTGTATTTAAAGATGATGATCTTTTTCCCTTTGATATCTTCGACCACTTCAGCGTCCACTTCCGCGTTCGCGATATACGGTTTGCCGATCACGGTCTGTTTATCATCTTTATACAGGAGAACATTCTTGATCTTCAGCTTTTTTTCGCCGGTGTTGAGCTTGTCAACGGTGATCTCCTCATCCTTCCTCACCAGATACTGGTTCTTATTCAACTCAATGACTGCGTACATGGAACAAACCTCCTGATTTTACCGCTCGTTTACCACTCGTCGGATATTTCCAATCCGGGATAAGTCTTGGCATACTGGTCCAGTAATGCTTCCACCTGATCGATATAGACATAAAATGTTTTATGCTGTTCGTCCGCAAACTGCGAAGGAATGCAGGTTACCTGAAATCCGGCAAGCTCGATCACTTTTCTCTGCGGATACAGGTCGTAATTCTGGGGGATGTAAGACGGGATACTCACCTCACAGTATTTCCATCCCAGAAAATCAAGCTTCGAAACGAATACGGGATAATTCCTGCCCAGATAATCTTTCAGGATCAGTTCGAAATCCACGTTCCGGCCGCGGCCGAGGACCCATAAAGCGATCTTTTTACAATAACCGTCCATCTGGTAAGACTGCTTGGCTTTCAGGAACACGGAAGCCCTGATCAATTCCGGAAAAGAGACCTTTACGCCCAGGCAGCTGCTGTTGTCCTTATAATTATCCATCAGGAACCGGCCTGTCTTCAGGCTGCTGAAAACAAGGCTGGGTTCTGTTTTCTTAAAATATGCCTTTAACTCCGTGGATTCGCTCTTCTGTTCGCTGCTTTTCTGCGAAGAAGCGTTCAGATCCCAGTTATTGATCTTACTGAATTCAAAATCATCCACGAGGACCCATCTTTGATAATCCAGGGGGGTTACGAATTTCAGCTTTATGTTCTGGTAATCGGTCTGACCAGCCAGGGACATAGTAAAAAACATAATAAAAAGAACGGATAAAACGCATTTCATCTTCATAAATATTCTCCATGAAAAACGAAATTTCTATAGATGATAATATAATTAATTCAATTGTCAAGTAAAAGGTGATTAAAAATAATACCTTATACCCAGACTGATATCCAGGCCATTGGCCGAATAATCATTGATGAACCAGTGGAAAAAATCCACCTGGCAGAGGAATCCCAGCTGGTTGAACCTGATCCTCGTATTCCCGATATAGAAAAGGCCCGGATATACGGTATATTCAATGCCGGCCCCAGCCTGGAGAACCGCATTAATGGAGGAGGAAGACTCTTTCTCCGTTCCCAGGCCGGAATAATAGGTATGGATCAGGCCGGCCCCTGCTCCTATTGAAACAAAAGGCGAGAGACGGTTGATGCGCGTATCAAAACGAAAAATAAAACTAAAAATAACGGGCAAATAAGTATTGTAGGTATACTTTTTTAAAGGATCATCTTCAGCACCGGATTGAAGGGAAGGGATAAGCATAAGGTCGATCTGATTGTAGAGGTTACGGACCCCCCAGATGGGGAGTCTGAAAAGCAGATTAATATCATGGCTCCAGCCATTCTCGGACCGTTTTCCCATCTCCCCCAGTCCCATGAAATAGCCCGGTCTGTATCCCAGAGCCCAGGACTGGACCCTCTGTTCATAGGGATTCAGCCATTTGAACTCTTTTTTTTCTTTCAGCGTGGGTTCGGAATAATCTCCTTTCTCAATGGTAGCCACCAGGGTCTCGCTCACATATTTAAGGCATCCTTTCATGCCGGATGTCCACAATATGGCCTTGCTCCTGCTCTCCACGAGAAAGAACGTTATATCAATATAACTTGTTTCAAAATCCTTGCCTTCGTAAAAACGGGCGATCTTGCCGTACAGGTACGCGTCCATGGTCTTGACCGGAGTCTGGGAGGTCTCTATCCGGTTCTTGATTTTTTTCTCGTCATATTCAGGAATATATTTTCCCCGCTGAACGGAAAGGCTGTCCTCCTCTGTCTGGCTTAATTTCTCATCAGCATCCGCGATCTGGACCTTGTTCAGCCTGTAAAACCTGTCCAACAGGGACTGGTGGAACCGTTCGCTTATCTCCAGATAATCCACAAGTTCAGCACGGCCGGAATTGACCAGCTTGGCATCAAAATGAAAAAGGGCAAGGGATTTAATGTTCTGTATCCGGTTATCCGGAAGGACATCTGTTTCAATGAGGGGTTCGGAAAAAAGTGCAGGAGTGAATAGAAAAAAAAGAAAGATTATTTTTTTCATCATAATCAAGAAAAACAGGGGAAGGGAGGATGGGAACGGAAGGGAACAGGAAAGGATTAACTCCCCTGTTCCCGTTATCCGTTTCTATTATTCAAAACCAGCTTCTGCCATTTTTTTCAGGCCTTTTTTCTCGATCCTGTAAACGACCGAGCAGTTATCTTCTTCGTCATATGTGGTCTTGACGATATTACCGCCTTTTCCGTAGCCGTCAATGGTCTTTAAGGCCACTTCACCCAGGCCGACACCGGATTCAGCGCCGCCCTTGGCTTTTAAGGCGTATCCCTTAAAGAGTTCCATGGCTCTTGTCTGAGCCTTTAACAAAGCTCCTTCTTTGGCTCTGTTCCTCTTGATAACTTTTTTCGCGTTCTCCAGCTCCTCGGGATAGGTTCCTTCAGCTATAACCTGGAACGTATCATCATCCAGAAAACCTTCTGTCTGATAATCGTCTCCTTTAATATAGGATTCTGTTCCGGGTTCGGAACCGCAGCCTACCATAAAGGAAAGAAGAGCACCAGCAAACAGGAAGAAAAGTATTTTCTTGCTCATGGAATTCACCTCCTTTTATTATTTATTTATTCACAACGCTCACTGAGACAAGACCGAAATCATACTTTAATACGTTCACCTGATAAGGAAATGTTTCTTTGGTGGTCAGGGCAGTGGCCAGGTCCCTCGGTGTGCCCAGGAATTTTACAGTGAAAACGGATTGGTTCCCTTTTTTCTGTTTGGAATAAACCTCTTTCACCTCCCGGAAATAGCTCTTCAGGTCCTTGGAAAATTTCAGTTCTGCGGTCAGGGTAAGGCCGCTGGCATAAAGAGTGATAAGATTGCCGTTGTTCAGGATGTCCTCCCAGGCTGTGAGGATCTGGTTGACCAGGTCGTCCGCCGCCATCTCCGAGGCTTTCTGGATGGCGTTGATACCGCCTGTGGCATTGTTGATATGAACCGCTGCTCCGTGTTTGGTGGAAGTGGCTATGATGCGGCCGTCGCCTACGTTCACGACCTTAAAATCCATGTCTGCCTGGAATGATTTCATCTGCGTGGAATACGCGCTGAGAGCGCCTTCGGCCTCCTTGCTGAACCCTTTGCCCACAATGACCACATCCGCGTTCACTTCAGTCCCCAGTTTTCCGGCTGCAGAAATGAACTCGTTCTCATCCCCTTCAATGGAGGAATAAAGACCGGATATCAGTTTCTTGTATTCAGCTCCCACATCGGAAGGGCTGATGATGGTAAATTTCTTCTCGGTGAATTTTTTTACCAGGACATTATAGGACGCATTCTGCTTGGACTCCTGGCCTAAATTTTTCTCATTGATGAAAATGATCACCTTGGGCATGCTCATGCGGTGCTGCATGATGTCCAGAGCCATCACGTCATCCTTCAGTTTCTGCAAACCCACCACGGCCGTCACCGTGACATAAGCCACGCCGTCATCTATTTTCTTCGACTTGATCTCATACTTCTTAATATAGCCCTGTTTCTTGGCATAGATATTCTCTTCCAGGATCACTCCGCTCTCTCCCAGGATACGGGCGTCGATGATGGTACCCAGAGCCTGCTCAATGCATTTCCGCAGCGCATTCTCAATGGCTCTGTCGTACGCTTCATCTTTTCCCGCTGAGCGCACCTCAGCCATGCCTTCCGCGGTCTCTGTTTTTGTCCCCTGTCCGCCGATCTGGTCGGCGCTGCCGAACGAAAACTCATCATCTTTTTTCTGTTTTTCGCTGCTGGCGCAGGAAATAAACCCGAAAACCATCATGATAATCACCATTTTTATGATCAGGGCTCTTTTCATAATATTGATCTCCTTGATTGTTTAATGAACATTGACAGGCATATCCATACAGTATATCCCGTTTTACTTTAAAGTCAAGAAAAAAAAGGGTGTGTACTATATAAATACTTAAAGGGGTGAAATTGATATTTGTTTTTTTCTCATTCTCACGCCCCATCCGTGGGGTGCTGCGAGGGTTCCGCCGGTTTTCACATCCTTGTGAAAACGACGGCTCCACAAACCGAAAAAAAAACAAATATCAACTCCACCCCTTTTAACAACTTAACTTCTTTTTAAAATATCCCCGTTAAACGTTCGTGATCTCGGTCCTGTTCTTCACCTCGTTCAGGTACCGGCCCTTGAGACCAAGCTCAAGCTGCAGGTCCTTTATATTATTCCGGTCCAGGCGGTCCACAGGACTTTTTTTATCCACAAAAACCCGCAGCACATAATACTTCAGGGGAATATCATTGAACAGATCGTTCTCATCCTGGTCCATGAAGACCTTGTTCTTCTCGTCATACATGGCGATCACCTTGCTGTCATCGTGCTGACGCAGGTCTTCCCGGCTCCTGAACCGGACCAGGAGATTCTTATTCCGGACATCCACGATGTTCCGGGAAATCACATGGCGTGCACCCAGGACCTTCCGGACTTTCTTTTCAAGCTCCTCCACGGTAATGATCGCGCCTGCCTCCCTGAAGTGGTAGATAAAATCCTCCTCTTCATATATCTTTTTATAAGGCAGGATACGGCTGTCCAGGATCTTCAGCCATTCCTCCGCGAGAGCCCGTTTGGTCCTGTTCTTCTCCCGGGACCAGTTCCGGATCCGGGTATTCAAACTGAAATCATCCAGGAAAAGGAACTGATCGAGCTTCTTGTACACATCGCCCAGTTTCATGAGCCTGAAGGTATCCGGGATGAGCCCGCCGAACGATTTTTCCAGAACATCTTTATTCTCGTTGTAATAAATATTCTTGAACAAATTGAACCTTGTGGTCAGAAAAGCCCTCAGGACCGGCAGAGCGGCCCGTGTGAGGGTCAGGCCGTTCGGACTGAGGAAAGACTGGTCGATGAGCCTTTTATAACTGATCTCGCCTACCTCCTTAAGCCCGGAAAAATATTTATCCCTCAGGAGGAAGTCGATGGAATCCACGCTGTATACGCCGAACATGATCTTGGAGAACACCTGTTCCCAGACCTGGTAATTCCTGTAATCAGAAGGGAGTTTGATGAATTTAACGATCAACGCAGGTTCGATCCGCTGTTCAAACGGTCCGGAGGGCGAGATGCGGATCTTCCGGATAAGGTCGCCCAGTTCCTCTGTGATGATCTTGGCCGAGATATCCTCATGGGTCTTACGGTAATATTTATAAAGGTAAATATCATCGATCAGATGGCCCATGGGCGAATGGCCGATATCATGGAGAAGGCCGGCCAGCCGGAAGACCTCGATCACATGATTCTTTTCCGGTATAGATTCATGGGGAAAAGCCTGCTTGAAAAAAGGATAAAGGTGGCCGGCCATTTCACCGGCCAGGTGCATGGCACCCAGGGAATGGAGGAACCGGGTATGGACCGCGTTGGGGAAGACCAGCCAGGAGGCCTGGAGCTGCAGGATCCGGCGCAGGCGCTGCACCCAGGGAGAATCGATGATATTCTTCTCCGCGACGATCTTATCGCCGTTCGACCTGGTAAAGCCGATATAATCGTAGATCACGTCCTGGATCCATTGGATATTATTATTCATACTGTATTCCGCTCTCCCGTGCATCACTTCTTTTCCTTCATCCGCTTCCAGACCTCAGCCGCGAACCGGCTGGCTTCCCGGTGGACCTGTTCTTCTTTGATGCCTTTCAATTTTTTATTCAGATAAACGATCCTGCCGTTAATGATGGTAGTATCCACTAAAGAGGTTCCGATGCCGTAAATAAAATGGCCGTAAAAATTCTCCTCGCTCATGGGCGTATAGGGGTAATAATCCATGACAATGAGGTCGGCAAAAGCATCCTTTTCGATCACGCCCACCTTATGCCTGAAATACCGGGAGGCGATAACCGGATTGGTCTTGAGCAGCATGTCGCACGCTTCCATGAACGCCACACGCGGGTCCTGCTTCACCTGATGCTGGATCAAAAAAGCTGTCCTCACTTCCTCCATCATATTAGAGGTCATGCCGTCCGTGCCCAGGCCCGGTCTGGCGCCTTTTTTCAGAAAGCCCAGGATATCGGCCGTGCCTACGGCATTGTTCATATTGGAAGAAGGATTGTTCACTACATTGGTCCGGGTATCGGCCAGGATCTTCATCTCAATGTCATCCACGTGAATGCAATGCGCGGCAATGGTCTTCTCTCCCAGGATACCCAGGTCATACAGCCGGGGCACGACCCGCATTTTATATTTTTTCTGGCTGTCCTCCACGTCAGCCTTGTCCTCGCTGATATGGACATGAAAACCTGTAGCCAGTCCCTGCATGGACTTGACCGCCTTTTTCAGGGTCCTGTCCGAAAGGGTCATGGAAGCATGGAGACCCATCATGGCCCCGAGCATATCATCCTGTCCGCCGGCGTACTTCCTGATAAAATTTAAATTTTCACTGATGCCTTTATTGGATTCCTTGAGCCCGTTCCGGTCTGTCACCTCATAGCACAGGACAGACCTCACGCCGATCTTTTTTACAGCTTTAGCGATCTTCTTCAGGCTCCCTCTCACGGCACCGGGCGAAGCATGATGGTCGATGATGGTCGTGGTCCCTGACTTAACGCATTTGATGAGCGGTACCAGGGCGCTGTAATATACGTCATCCAGCGTAAGAGCTTTGTCCAGCTTCCACCAGAGCTTCTCTAAAATTTCAACAAAATTGGAGGCCGGTTCAGTACTGATGCCGCAGGCGAAGGTGCTGTAAAGATGATGATGGACATTCACCAGCCCGGGCATGATCACCCGTCCTTTGACATCAAGGAACCGCGCACCGGGATATTTCTGCCTGAGTTCATCGGTCAGGCCGAAATCCCTGATCAGGTTCCCCTCAACATACACGGCACCTTGGCCGATGATCCTGTTGCTGCTCCCGAGTGTGACAAGGGTCCCGTTCCCTACCAGAATTTTATTCTCCATAATTCCGCCTCCTGCGCCTGATCATCAATCCAGCGTGACGAGGATCAGGTTCAAATCATTGCATGCGGTCTTTAAAAGCTCCTGTCTCTCTATCCTGACACTTGCATCATGGATATTCTGACAAATGATATCCTTTCCGTTGATATTAATTTTTTTTATCCTGTACCGGGGAAAATCCCTGAGTGCACTGTTCTTGTATATCACCCTGATCCTTTTCCCGGCAAAAACAGTCTCACCGAAGGCCTCGCCCTTCTTGTTGAACTGTTCCCTGACCAGCCTGGGAGACAGGATCAGATCGCCCAGTTCGCCCCGGATGCCGTAAACCAGGGTCAGCATCGTAAATATGTACCAGCTGGCCGAGCCGGTCAAATAATGATAATAACCTCTTCCCTTCAGGTTGAAGTATTCCGGGAGCCCCGGGTAGATCCTGCTGGCGTTGAAATTTTTCCACATCCGGTAAATGGAGCTGAGGATCATATTTCCCTCACGGATAAAGTCCTGATGGTACAAGGCATTGGCCATCATCACGTTCATATGGCTGAAGAAAGCGCCGTTCTCCTTATGGCCGTAAGCGAATGAAAAAGCACGCCCCAGGTTCAGCTGGATATCCTTGAAATCCGTGTTCAACCGGAGACCGTTCAGTTCTTTATCCCACAGATACTTCATCACAGCTTTGAAAGACCTTTCGGTCTGGCTTTTATCAGCGATACCGAACATAATAGGGAACACCTGTCCTGTCAGGGTCATCCTTACAGTTGTATGATGGTCTCCCTCCACCCTGTTCCCGTCATTATCATAATAACCGTTGAACCATTCCAGGCCTGCTTTATCTTTGATCCATTCATTCTTCCGGATATGTTCCCTCATCCATCCTGCTTTCTGTTTCAGGTCCAGGACCAGGCTGTCCAGGGGGATCTGTATTTTCACGCCCTTGATCCTGTATTTAACTTTCTCCAGGTATTCCTCCAGCCTGGTTTGTTTATCCTCAACTAAGTTGTAATCAACAGGCCGGTCCAGTGTATCCAGCAGCATCTTCAGTTCTTCAAATATTTCTATTTCCGTGATGTTCAGCAAAGCCTTCACCTTTTCCAGAAGCCCTGCCAGACTGGATAAATTCCCATAGTAAAAAGCGGTGAAAGCCACGCTCTCTCCTTTTTTATTGGCCATATCCAGGCCGTCATTCCAGTCCGCGTCCTCCAGCCTGATGTTGTTATGAGCGCCCACATTGAAGAACGCCACAAGATGCTGGACCAGGATATGTTCCACGACCGTACCGGAATATACTTCGTTCCTTTCCGTCCTGAGGTTCCTGCCATCGGACTCCTTCCAAACCGTATCCTTTTCCCGGGCCCGCTTGGTCTGCATGTCCTTGAAATATTTCTGCTGCCGGAAAAGGAAGCTGAGATCGCCTGTCTGGTGGATATAAAGAAGAACCGTGTAGAACGGCCATACGCCGTGGTCCATCCAGACCCGGGTCACATTGTTCCTGTCCGCGATGAATTCACCGGACCGCTTCCCGATGACCGTAGCATTACTGCCGTCTACCCGGACACCCTCAAAATTATCCTCCAGAGATTCCTTTACGCTCTCCGGGTTCACCAGGATAAGAGCCAGAAGGTCCTGCCAGAGGTCGCGCCAGCCCCGGCCTCCCTTACCGTAATCAAAATCAGGAAGAAAGGAATTACCCGCGATCTTCCTGAGCAGAGGCTGGACAGAAACCCATTTGATCCAGTTATTGAACACTTTATCCGGCGTCCGGAACTCGATCCTTTTACTGTATTCCTGCCAGAAAGCCTTGGTATGTTCCAGGGCTTTATCCGCCTGGACTCCTGTGCTGAATTTCCCCGACCATTCATGGATCTTCTTCTCGTCGTCCGTAATGCCCATGATCATGACGAAACGGCATGATGCGCCCTTTTCCAGCCTCACATCCCGGAATCTGACGGCTGCCGCGTTCTCTTCACCCTGGTTGAAGTCAGAGGAAGGCTTTTTATCCTTGAGGACAGCTTCAGGCCTTTCAAAATCACCGGTTTCACCCAGGAATTCCATGATCGTGGGAAAAAAACCAAGGGGGGCCAGGCCATCACCCGTATATCCGTGGACAAAATAATAATTATGGTTCAGTTTATGACCTGCTTCATTAAAGAGCATAACAGGTTTGCAGACCACTCCGTGTTTATCTGTACGGACCCTGTTGAGCATGGACGTGACGTTCCTGTGGTCCCGCAGGTTCTCGGCGCTCCGGCAGAACAAAGGCAGGCTGAAGAAAGGTGACAGGGTCATTGTCTTTTTTGAAGTATTGGTCAGGGAGACCATCATGATCTCAACCTGTTCACGGGAACAGGGTACGAAATTTGTGATCTCGGCCTTGATCCTTAGTTTTTTATTTTCACGGACCACCCGGTGCCAGAGCAATCCTGCCCGGAGCTTCACCCGGTCCTGTTCCCTGTTCCCCAGGCAGGAAATCCCGGCAGCTGACCAGGCTTCCTTTTTATCAATCAGGACCCAAAAATTCCTGCTTGATTTTGTCAGATACAAATCCTCCACCGAGACCGGTAAAGTAAGGAACGCGTGCTGACCGGTCTTGATGTCCCCTTTCAGATCAGGCGTAATGGATGAAATCAGGCCCGACTCGTTCAGCAGGGGGAAGTAAAGCCGTTTAAAAGCCTGCGGATTCTCAAGCTCAAAATCCCCGTTCTCCCTGATAAATTTAACATGGAACCGTTCTGACATGAATTCTGCTCCGTGAAAATGAGAATATCCAGGCTGTCCCTGTATCAGATGATCCGGGATATGGTAATCATCATTTATGTATACCCATTTTCATTTAATTGTCAATTTATTTTGACTTTACATTAAAAATGAGTAAGAATCTGATGAACACGCCGGAAGACGGGAAAAGGAGCTGTATCATGATAAAAAAATTAAAAATAAGGATATTCAATATCCTGGAAGGCCGCGATCCGGAAGACAGACCGGCCAGACTGTTCCAGGTCTTCATCATGAGCCTCATCATCCTGAACGTTCTGGCCATGATCCTGGAGACCGTACAGCAGATCTGGCTGAGGTATAAACTGTATTTCCATATTTTTGACGTATTCTCAGTCATGGTTTTTACTCTTGAATACATGCTGCGGATCTGGACATGCCCCCTGAATAAAAGATATAAACATCCCATCAAAGGCCGGATGCGGTTCATCCTGACGCCTTTGGCCCTTGTAGACCTGCTGGCCATCCTTCCGTTTTACCTGCCCATGATATTCCCGTTCGACCTGAAATTCATCAGGGTGATCCGGCTGCTCCGCTTTTTCAGGCTCTTTAAAATGGCACGGTATTCAGACGCGGTCGTAACCCTGGTCAATGTCCTGAAAGCCAAGAAGGAAGAACTGGGCATCACTATATTCGTGGTTTTCACTCTGCTGATATTATCCTCCAGTCTGATGTATTTTATCGAGCACAGCGTTCAACCCAAGGCCTTTTCCAGCATCCCGGCCTCCATGTGGTGGGGGGTTTCCACATTGACCACGGTCGGGTATGGCGATGTCTATCCCCAGACCCCTATGGGAAAACTCCTGGGAGCAGTCATCGCATTTCTGGGTATAGGAATTTTTGCCCTGCCGACCGGTATCCTGGCATCCGGATTTGCCGAGGAGATCCAGAAAAAGCATGCTAAAGAAAAAAAAAGAGGGGGCATCTGCCCGCACTGCGGAAAGAGGATAAAACAACAGAATAATCTAAATTTTTAGCTGGAAAACCAGGAATAATTACCTTTTTTTGGAATTATAAAATAAAACCCATACAATGTATCGCATCCTCCCCCCTTCCTCTGAGAGGTAATGGATCGACAATATTTTCTGGTTTTTCGGTTTGTGAAGCCGTCGTTTTCACAGGATGTGAAAACAGGCCGAAGGTACCCTCCGGAGTACGGAACCCTCGGAGCGACACATGGATGTGTCGCGAGAATGAGAAAAAACAGAAAATATTGTCGATCCATTGTCGTGAAAAAACTACTTGCTTTTAAAAACCAAACCATTATAATTATTTACATTTTACTCTTATTTCGTATAGTTTGGAGGCTGAAAAATGTATAAAATCGCGGTGATCGCCGGTGACGGCACCGGCCCGGAAATGGTAAAGGAGGGACTGAAGGTACTGAAAGCTGTTTCCGATGTAAAAGGCATTCAATTTGATTATAAGCAATATGATTTTGGCTCCAACCGTTATCTTCAAACAGGCGAAACCCTTCCGGATTCAGCTGTTTCGGAATTGAAGCAGTTCGACGCCATCTACCTGGGCGCTATCGGCGACCCGCGCGTGGCTCCCGGGATCCTGGAACAGGGCATCCTTTTAAAACTGAGGTTCGAACTGGACCTGTACATCAACCTCAGGCCTGTGAAACTTTACCCCGGTGTCGAGACCCCTTTAAAGGATAAAGGGCCGAAGGATATCGATTTTATCGTTGTCCGGGAGAACACGGAGAGCCTGTATATCGGTGCCGGCGGTTTTTTAAAAAAAGGCACGCAGGATGAAGTGGCCATGCAGAACATGATCATGACCCGGAAAGGCACGGAACGCTGTATCCGGTACGCCTTTGACCTTACGCGCAGGAGGAACAAGGAGAAAAAACTAACCCTGTGCGGGAAGACCAACGTGCTCACTTATGCCTGGAACCTGTGGGAACGCACGTTCAACGAAGTGGCCGGGGAATACAAGGACATCAAGACCGATTATGCCCATGTGGATGCCACGACCATGTGGTTTGTGAAGAACCCGGAATGGTTCGACGTGATCGTAACGGACAACATGTTCGGCGACATCATCACGGACCTGGGCGCCATGATCCAGGGCGGGATGGGCGTGGCAGCCGGCGGTAATATCAATCCTCAAGGCGTTTCCATGTTCGAGCCCATCAGCGGCTCAGCACCCAAGTATGCCGGCAAGAACGTGATCAATCCCATTGCCACGATCATGGCCGGTCAGATGATGATCGATTTCCTCGGCGAACACGAGGCAGCGGCCCTGATCGAAGAAGCCGTAATGGACACGATCAAAAAAATGAAATCCATGTCAGCCGGCAAGATGGGTATGGGTACGGATGAAGTGGGTGACCGCGTCGCTGAATACATAAAAAAGAAAGGAAAATAAAAAAAGACGTTTTTGGTTCTTTATTGAACCTGGAACCATGAACAAAGAACTTACGAATAAAAAGGAGAAATGAGCTATGTCGAAGTATATTGTGGCTGTTGTGGGTGCCACCGGTGCTGTAGGACGGGAAATGATCAAGACCCTTCTTCAGCGGAAATTCCCGTTTAAGTCCCTCCGCTTATTCGCCTCCAGCAGGTCGAAAGGCTTCAAGATCAAGGTAGGCGAAAGGGAGGTCGAGGTCGAGGAACTGACCGAAGACTCGTTCACCAATTCCAAGATCCAGTTCGCACTTTTTTCCGCCGGAGCCGACCGGAGCAAGAAATTCGCTCCCCTGGCAGCGAAGAACCATGTGGTGGTCATTGACAACAGCAGCGCGTTCCGCATGGACGAGGATGTACCGCTGGTGGTCCCCGAGGTAAATCCGGATGACATCAAGAACCACAAGGGTATCATTGCCAATCCCAACTGTTCAACTATCCAGATGGTCGTAGCCCTGAAGCCCCTGTATGACGCAAGCCGGATCCGGCGCGTGGTCGTCACTACCTTCCAGTCCGTTTCCGGTGCAGGGCTGAAGGCCATGAACGAACTCCGGACCCAGTCCGAAGCTTATCTGCAGAATGCGCAGATCGTTATTGATAAATTCCCGTACCAGATCGCTTTTAACTGTATCCCGCAGATCGGCGATTTCATGGAGGACGGGTACAGCAAGGAAGAAGAAAAGATGGTCCTGGAGACCAGGAAGATCATGGGCGACAAGGAGATCAGGATTTCGCCCACAACGGTCCGCGTCCCGGTCTTCACCGGCCACAGTGAATCCGTGAACATCGAAACCGAGACCAAGATCACCCGGAAGGAAGCCATGGCCATCTTAAAGAAGGCTCCCGGCGTTACTGTCGTGGATGATGTGGAAAAATTAAAATATCCTCTGCCTATAGATTGCGAAGGAAAGGATGATGTTTTTGTGGGAAGGATCCGCGAGGATAATTCCGTTGAGAACGGCCTGAACATGTGGGTCGTCTCCGACAACCTGAGAAAAGGAGCTGCCTTGAACGCGGTCCAGATCGCCGAACACATGGTAAAGAAAAAACTGGTTTAAGTTCAGACAAGAACCGTGAACCGGCAGGATATATGGGTTTTACAACGGTTTAAGCGATAAATTCCGAAAAGGAATTTATCGCTCCTGATTCATGGCTGAGTTTTTCATGAATGGTTTTTGATCCTGTTAATCCTGTTTAAAATTTTACCTTTAGGTTTAAGGAGGATCGTATGGCAGACATCTTACCTCAAAACATCAGGAATATCGCGGTGATCGGGAATAACGGGGCGGGAAAGACCTCTCTGTCCGACGCGATACTGTTCGATTCCAAAACAGCCAAACGCCTGGGAAAAGTTGATGAAAAAACATCGGCTTTTGATTTTCTGGAAGAAGAGATCAAAAGAAAGATGACCATCACCATCTCCCTGGCCCAGTTCCCCTATAAGGAAAAAAAGATAAACCTGATAGATACTCCCGGATACATGGATTTCATCGGGGAAGCCATTTCCGCCCTGTATGCCGTGGAAACAGCCGTGGCCGTGGTAGCAGCAGGTGATGCCGCGCAGTTCAACACCATCAAACTCCTGAGCGATGCCCAGAAACGCGGCATGGCCAGGATCATCTTCATCAACAAAATCGATAAAGAGAACATTAATTACGAAGAGGCCCTGGAAAAGCTGAAGGAGAACATCCCTTCCGGGACCATGCCCGTCACCATCCCGGCCAAAGAAGGAAACCAGGTCACAGGCGTGATCAACCTCCTGGACAATAAACTGTATGCCGTAAACAACGAGAACACGGAGATCAGGGACATACCGGAGGCCCTGAAAGGGACAGCCGACGTTTTCCGGATCAAAATGCTGGAGGCTGTGGCGGAAACAAAAGAAGACCTGATGGAAAAATATCTTGAAAAAGGGAGCCTGACCGAGGAAGAGCTTACCAAAGGATTAAAAGAAGGGCTGCTCAGCGGTTCCATCATACCTGTTTTCTGCGGAATAGCCGTCCGTAACATCGGGACCGCACCCCTGCTCCATTTTCTGGAAACATCCGCGCCTTCACCCCTGGACAAGGGTAAAATTAAGGTAAAAAAAATCGAAACGGGTTCCGAGATCGAATCCAGCGTGGATGAAAAAGCGCCGGCCAAGGCCTTTGTCTTCAAGACCCAGACCGAACCCCATATCGGAGAACTAAATTTCGTCAGGGTCTTCTCCGGCACCATCAATTACGGCGACGAGATTTATAACTCCTCAAAAAGCTTTTCCGAAAAAGTGGGGACCCTCGATAACCTGATCGGTAAGGAAAGAAAGGAAGTCAAGACTGTCGCAGCCGGCGATATCGCTGTTCTGCTGAAACTGAAGAAAACAGCCATTAACGACACATTATGCTCTCCTTCCGAAAAAATGGAATTTCCCAGGATCGATTTTCCCCGGCCTTTGCTCGACCTGGCCATCAAGGCCAAATCCAAGGCTGACGAGGATAAATTATCCGTTAACCTTCACAAGCTTCTGGAAGAGGACCCTACACTCAAGATCAGGGTGGATTCCGAACTGAAGCAAACCATCATCAGCGGCATGGGCGAGACCCAGATCAATATTTTTGTGGCGAACCTGAAAAACAAGTACAATGTGGAAGTGGAATTCGAAAAGACCAAGGTACCTTACCGCGAGACCATCAAGAAAAAAGCCCAGGCCCAGGGCAGGTATAAAAGGCAGACCGGCGGCCATGGACAGTACGGCGACTGCTGGCTCGAGATCGAACCCCTGCCCATGAACCACAAGGAAGATTTCGAGTTCGTGGACAAGATCGTGGGCGGGTCCATCCCCGGCAAATATGTTCCGGCTGTGGAAAAAGGCGTACGGGAAAAACTGACCAAAGGGCTCCTGGCCGGTTATCCGGTCATTAAGGTACGGGCTTCTGTTTATGACGGCACCTACCATTCCGTGGATTCATCGGACCTGGCCTTTCAGATTGCCGGCTCCCTGGCGCTCCAGAACGCGGCGCCATCCGCCAATCCCGTTCTCCTGGAACCTGTCATGAAAGTAAAGGTCTACACACCGGATAAGTATATGGGTGATATCATCAGCGACCTTAACAGCCGCCGGGCTAAAATATCGGGAATGGACGACGAATCCGGGCTGAAGGTGGTCAATGCTTTCGTGCCCCAGGCGGAAATGTTCAAGTACATCAATGACCTTAAATCCATCACCCAGGGCAGCGGGATATTCGAAAGCGCATTTGACCATTATGAGGAAGTCCCGTTCGAACTGAGCAAGAAGATCGTTGAGCAGGCCAAACTGGAAAAAGGTACAGAAGAGGAAAAATAGCGGTTCTGCCGTGCTGCAGAAAACTGTTCCCCGGTCATAACAGACAAACAAGGCGTTATTCATGGAACAAGAGACCCCTTCAAGAGTTGAAGAACTGTTCTTGAAAAGATCACGATATGATTTTTTCTACCCTCCTGTGGAAAAAATAAAGGCCGTTATTGTGGACAACTTCCCCCTTCTGGGCAAACTGACAGCCCTCCGTTTCCTGGAATGGGTCCAGGCCAATCCCGGCGGGGTTATCTCCCTCCCCACCGGCAAGACCCCGGAACATTTTATCAAATGGACAGAGTATTTTCTGAACAACTGGAATAAAAAAGAAGTACAAAAAGAACTTGAAGAGAACAGCATCGGCCTGAAACCTGTGCCGGACATGAAATCCCTCTCCTTTGTCCAGATCGATGAATTTTATCCCATCCTGCCTAAACAGCAGAACAGTTTTTATTATTATATTAATAAATATTATATCAGCGGTTTCGGCCTGGATAAAAAAAAGGCGCTGCTGATCGACACTTCCCGTACCGGTGTGCCGGAACATTATGACATTGAATTGCTTTTCCCGGATTTCAGGGTAGATCTGAGCCTGCGCTGCCGCTACCCCAAGACCCACCTGGAGGTCCTCCAGAAGGAAGCTATCCTGGCTGTTGACCAGTACTGTACGGAATACGAACAAAAGATCAGGGATATAGGCGGGATCGGTTTCTTCCTGGGCGGGATCGGGCCGGACGGCCACATCGGCTTTAATATCAGCGGTTCTGATTTTTTCTCCACCACAAGGCTCACACCCGTCAATTATGAGACAGCGGCCGCGGCAGCAGGAGACCTGGGCGGTATCGAGATCAGCCGGAACCGGCTGGTTATCACCATCGGCCTTTCCACCATCACATTTAAAAAAGAAGCCGTGGCCATTATCATCGCAGCAGGCGAAGCCAAAGCCGGCATCGTGGCCCGTGCCATCCAGAACGGACAGAATATCAAATATCCGGCCACTGTGCTGCAAAAGCTGACACGTGCCCGGTTCTTCCTGACCGAAGGAGCTGCGTCCAGGCTGACCGAGCGTAACTATTTCAAACTGAAGAATAAGGAACAGATCACGGAACAGGACATCCGGTTCAACCTGATCAACTACTGCCTCGAACAGGAGAAGAGCATCGGTTCCGCCGGGGAAGCGGAATTACGGAAAGACAGGTTCACACAGGAAATCCTGGCCCGGACAGGAAAGGACGCCGGCCAGATCAAGGATCTGGTGGAATCAGGGATGAGGACCGGCCTGAACAAAGGCGCGCAACCCTTAAAAGATACCGTGATCCTCCACACGTCGCCCCATCATGATGATGAAATGCTCGGTTACCTGCCGTACATCACCAGGCTGGTACGGGAATCCACGAACAAGCATTATTTCGCCTACATGACCAGCGGGTTCACGGCTGTCACCAACCGCTATATGCTCTCCCTTCTGGAAAACCTGAAATACTTCCTTGACCTTAATATCTTCAAACCCCTGATCGATAAAGGCTATTTCGATCCGGCCAATGCCAAAGCCAGAAACGAGGATATTTACCACTTCCTGGAAGGCCTGGCTGCCGAGAACGAGTACATCAAGAACGAAGCCAAGGCTTTCCGGCTCTTCCGGATCCTCATCGAGGTCCTGGAAGAGACGGAGATCGATGGCCTGATGAACAGGATAAACGAGATGATCAGTTATTTCCAGACCCAGTATCCGGGTAAAAAAGACCTGGAATATATCCAGTCCATAAAAGGGATGGTAAGGGAATTTGAAGCTGAACTGCTCTGGGGATATTTCGGATTTGAGACCTCATCCGTCAAGCACCTGCGCCTGGGATTCTATACAGGCGACATCTTCACCAAACAGCCTGAAATGGAGGAGGATATCCTGCCGGTCCTGGACCTGCTTAAACAGGTGAAACCGGACGTGGTCACAGTGGCCCTGGATCCTGAAGGAAGCGGGCCTGACACGCATTACAAGGTCTTACAGTCCATATCCGAGGCCCTGAAACTGTATGAGAAAGAGACAGGCAGAAACAACATCCGGATATGGGGTTACCGGAACGTCTGGTACAGGTTCCATCCGGCCGATGCCAATCTCTACATCCCCGCCTCCCTGAATTCACTTTCTATCCTGAACCATGCTTTTCTGAACTGTTTCGGTTCGCAGAAGGATGCGTCTTTCCCGAGTTATGAATATGACGGTCCTTTCTCCTTCCTGGCACAGAAGATCTACGTGGAGCAGTACAGGATGATCAAAACACTCCTGGGTGAAGGGACATTCTACAATAATCCGCATCCTATGATACGCGCCAGCCGCGGTCTGGTATTCCTGAAAGAACTAAGCCTGGAAGAATTCTACCAGCACTCCATGGAACTGAAGAAACTGACCGAGTTGGTAAAGTAAGACCGATCCAACAGACCTTAAAAAAGTTTATCCGTGAATACCTGGCGGACAAATGCCCAGCTGTCATCCCTGTGCAGATATAATTTATGTTCCTTGCAGCTGCTGCGGCTGCAGAACTGGATGATGCTGCTGGAGAACGCGTGGAGCATAACGGTCGGGCTGCCGCAGGAACAGGCATGTTTGACTTCGAGCTGCAGGCTGCTTTTACAGTGAGGGCAGAAGAACTCGACCACAATACCTTTCTTGTAATCCAGCTTTTCCGGATATTCCACTGTGAAATCATCCAGTTTATCGGAAAGGGTGAATATCCCGTGTTTTTTATCATTCCACTTTCCCAGAAGTGTTATATGCCCTTTATCATCGGTCAGGGGTTTACTGCAGACAGGACACCTTGTCCAGAGCTTGACATAATTGGTATGGCCTTTCTGGGTATACGGATTCTGTTCAATGGAAATATATTCATCCTTGCCTTTCAGAATTAACTTTAACATACTCGTACTTAACCTCCTCATTGAGCCGTAAGAGCCCGGTAAAGGCCGGCAACCGCTTTTTCAGCCGCATCCTGGTCTACGCAAAAGATGATGCTCATCTCCGAACCGCCCTTGATCATCATTTCCACGTTGATCTGGCCGTCCCGGAAAACCTCGAACATCCTGGCGAGCAGGCCGATATTGCTCTTGATGCCGCTCCCGACCACGGAGATGAGGGCGCGGTTGTAATCCAGGTACACGTTATCCGCGTTCAGCTCGCTGTAGATCCTGCGGCAGATATCCCTGATCTTTTCCAGCGGCAGTTGGTCCTGTTTCAGGATGATGGAGGTCGTATCTATCCCTGAGGGAGAATGATCATAAGAAAGCTTGTTCCTTTCGATGATCTCCAGCAGATGCCTGCCGAATCCCCGTTCCACATTCATCATATATTTTTCGACATGGATGGCGCAGAAGCCCTTGTCAAAAGCGATACCCGTGATCTCATCCTTATCCATTGGTTTCTCTTTCACGATCATGGTCCCGGGACCGGATAAATTAAAAAAATTAAGCAGATGCATGGACACGCCCTTTTTCATCACGGGATAAAGCAATTCTTCATGAAAGGTCTGGAACCCTGCATAGGTAAGCTCACGGAGCTCCTGGTATGTGATCATCCGGATGACCCTGGCATCAGGAACCAGCCGGGAACTGACCATGGTCAGGCCGTCATAATCAATGAAGTTCTCATATAATTCCGCTTCCACGGCGCTGGCTAAAATAGACCCTGTCAGGTCATTACCCCCCCGGCTGAAAGTAGCCACATCCCCGCGGGAAGTATAACCGTAAAAACCGGGAATGATCAAGACCTCTTTCTTCTCCCTGAGCATCTTCAGCTTGTCATAGGAACCTTCCAGAAGGCTTGCATTCCCGAATTCAGGAGTCACGATCACGCCGGCTTCCCTGGGGCTCATATACCGGCATTCCAGGCCCTGTGATTGGAGGTACCTGGCGATAAAGAGAGCTGTATATTCTTCGCCGAAGGATTTAATCCTGTCCAGGTATTTCTGTTTCTTCCCGCCGCCTTTCAGGGACCGGACGCGTTTTTTCAGGTCATCAAAGGCCTTGTTCATGAAATCACGGGAAAGATTAAGCGGCTGAAAAATGGAAAGGTACCTGTTCACGATCTCCTGGATCAGGCTGGCGGGCAGTTTCTTTTTTTTCATGTATTCCAGACCGCACTCGATCAGCAGGTCCGTCACGTTCCTCTCCTTCTCCGTACGTCCGGGTGCGCTGATTACAATGATCCTGCGTTTATTGTCTTTTTGTATGATCTCCTTCAGCAGTTCGATGTTCCCTGAACCGGTCAGGACAGCCCCGCTGAATTTACAGACCTTTATATCAGCCATATCCCCGCTCCTTTATCATTATTCCCGTTCCATACGGGCTTGCTGTTCCGGGATAAATATAACAATGATACTTTTTAAGTCAATGATAAAAATCATATTAATCCGGAAAACGGGTATTCGTCCTGCTTGAAAGATAAATTCAAATCATTATCTTTCCCATCATGCTCAATGAACTGAACGAACAGCAGAAAGAAGCGGTCAAAGCATTCGATACGCCCCTTCTCATCTCAGCCGGCGCGGGGAGCGGCAAGACCCGTGTCATCACCTATAAGATCGCCCATATCATCCGTGAACACGGAGTACCCTCTTACCGTATCCTGGGAATGACTTTCACCAACAAGGCGGCCGATGTAATGAAAAAAAGGCTGACGGACATTCTCGGCACCGGCCGGCTCGACCTCTGGCTCGGTACCTTCCACTCCCTCTGCTCCCGTATCCTCAAGACCGAAATGGAAAAACCTTTCATCATAATTGACGAGAACGACAAAAAAGGCATTGTGCGGGAGATCATCCGCGAGATGGACCTGGACAAGGAGGTCTACGAACCGTATACGATAGCCACGACCATCTCGAAATTAAAGAACAACAGGATACCGCCTCATCATCACGGTTCCAAGGCCGTTACCGAAGAAGTGGAACAGGTCTTCCGGATCTATAAAAAATATGAGGTTTACAAGGAAAAGGCCGTTTACTTCGATTTTGACGACCTCCTCATCAAGACCATCCGCCTCCTCCAGACAGACGCGCAGGTCCTCGGGAAATACAGGGATCAATTCCAGTATATCCTGGTGGATGAATTCCAGGACACGAATGACATCCAGTATGAACTGATCTACCTTCTGGGCCACGGCCATACCAATATAACGGCCGTGGGCGACCCGGACCAGTCCATTTATTCCTGGCGCGGGGCCAATGTCCATAATTTCAAAAAATTCACGCAGGACTTTCAGGGCTGCCGGACCATCAAGCTCGAGCAGAACTACCGTTCACCCAACATCATCCTCAAGGCCGCCACCTGCGTCATCTCGCATAATTCCTCCTATGACAATAAGAAACTCTGGAGCCGGAAGGGCGAAGGGGAAAAGCTTAAATACTTTTCAGGCCATTTCATCGACGAGGAATCGTGTTTCATCAGGGAAAAGATCCGGGAACTGGTCCGGAAAGGCTACGCATACAAGGACATTGCCGTGTTCTGCCGGACCAATTATTACTACGAGAACCTGGAGTTCAGCCTCCGCGAAGAGAATATCCCTTACCGTATCATCGGCGGCATGAAGTTCTTTGACCGCCTGGAGGTCAGGAACGTCATAGCGTACCTGAAGTTCATCAATAATCCCAGGGACGATCTCTCCCTGCTCCGTATCATCAACATTCCCAACCGCGGTATCGGGAATAAAAGTCTGGAAAAGATCGGAAGAG
>JAQTRT010000125.1 GCA_028711675.1 bacterium
TTCCACCTGACAGATTCGGTATGGGTTCACTCCATGGGTGAAGCCCTGAAGAAGGGGGTATATGCCGAGGAGGGGATTTGAACCCCTACAGGATTGCTCCCGTTAGCCCCTCAAGCTAATGTGTCTGCCAGTTCCACCACCTCGGCGTTCTGATCCTGATCCGTCTCCTATACTAATCATTTAATTTTTTTTGTCAAGAAAATCAATGCAGCCCGTTCAAAGGCCGGATCATTTTATTTCCTGGACGCGGTAAGCCGGTTCGTTGTAGTCAGGGACCTTATAAACTTCCACTTCAGCCATCTGGAGGAAAGGTTTGGCCGGGAACGGCAGGTCTGACCCGGTCAGTGAGTTCTGGACCATGGTGATCTTGATATAGCGGCCTTCCTGGTTGTTGCAGCTGATGTTGACCGTTCTCAGGAACAGGCCGTAATCGCCCTGGGAAAGGATTTTCTGGCCGTCATTCCTGGCATCGATCTTATCCCTGACCATGCTCCATTCCTTCATGTCCTTGCTGATCTCCAGGCTGTAATTGCGGCTGTAGGCCGTGCCCCGCCAGACGGTCTTCACGTTCCTGATCTTTTCCGTTTTCCCCAGGTCCAGGATAACAGCCTGGCCTTTAAGAGCCACATTCCCGGATTCAGCGATACCGTTCAGTTCATAATTGCCGTCCGTCAGCTTTTTCAGCTGGTCCATGTTCATCAGGCTTGAGGCGTTATTGTCCGCAGGGTAATAAAAGGACCCGTATACGCTCTTATTAAGAGCGATGTTGTCGCCTGTGGTTGTGAAGGAATTCTCAGTATCCAGGGGATTTTTCTGCTTGTCCGCGGCTTCTATCTTGTAGTAAAATTTTGTTTCCGGGACCAGACCGTCGATCTGTATCTTATAAGAAGTCTTCAGGCCGGAGGATTCGAATTTTTTTACCAGGTTCGCCTTCTCCTTTCCTATGTATAGAACGATCCCGCAGGGAATATTGTAAACCAGCTTCATGGAACAGCCGAATCCAGTTATTTTATTCAGCTGAACGGATTCCATTTTAGGAAGAGGGATGCCCTTGGTTTTGAAGGAAGTGACCTGGCCCATGGCCAGATGGCCGTTCAGGTCGCGGGCTACCGGCTGGAAATAGTACTCCGTGCCTTTCAGCAGGCCTGAGACCGTGATCTTGTGCGTGTCGTATATATCGCTCTCGATGCCTATATTCTGGTTCAAACCGGTCTTATCCTCCCCGAAACGTATGTAAGCTACGGAGGGAATGGAGGTTTTAAAGATAACTTCTGCTGAATGCTCCATGATGTTCGCAGCGGAAACGCTCTGGATAGTGAGTTTAAGCGTCGTTGACGGATAAAGCGCGGTTTCCGAGATGCGGACCGTCTTGTTCCCGGGTTTAAGGACCGTTATCTTCACGAAGTAAGCCGCGGTCCCGTCAAGCTCATGGGAGGAGACGGACATGTTCTTCTCTTCGCTGAACCTGGATGGTGTGTATGTCTTTGCTTTTTCCCAGACAAAAAGGTTCTTGCTGGATTCGATCCTGTAGCTTAAAGGCTCATAACCCTTGGCCCAGTAAAGTTTGATCCCTTTGATATATTTAGCCTGGCCCAGCACAAGGATAAAAAAATTTTCCTGCTCCTTGAACTCCCTTATTTCCCCGTAATTATCCTGGCTGATGGTGCCGTCCGTGATGAGCTTTAAATTCTGGAAAGATCCCACGACCTGTTTTCCCAGGGCGATATTCTCTTCCTGTCCCCATGCCGGATCCCAGGAACAGATCAGTATCAGGAGTACCGCTGCTGTTGCCGCATATTTACTCATATATACCTAAATATAAGAAACTTTTAAAGAAAAATCAACACATTTTTTTGTTTATTTTAATACAAGCTGATGTTATCCAGGTATAATTCACCCGGAATGGTCTCTGTTCTGGAGAAATTACGGGCAGAAATTCCGATGCCTGCGATATTGGTAAATACCTGCTTCGTATCGCTGATGTAATCCTGTTCATAATACTCTTCGACCTGCAGGTCGTAAAAAGGTATCCTGTGTTCGATCCAGTCTTTTTTTACTTTAAAGATTTTATACCATATTTCGTCGGAAAATGTGTCTTTCAGGTAATTCTCTTTTTCATATATCCTGATCTTGAACTGGATCTCAGGAGTCCCTCTGGCCAGGAAACGGATCCCGCGGAATCTGCTGAAATCCATCTTTCTTTTATACTGAAAAATAATGATCCTGTCGCTGTATTCATCTGCGGAATAAACAGCCTGGAACCGGAACACGCCGATGCTGTTTTGGGCTTCGCGGTCAAGGGTCAGTTCCTGGCCGTTGATCCCGGGTGCGGAATCCCAGTAGAAGAGGTTCTGTTCAAAATCCTCGATCAGGCCGTTAAAGACCGCTGGTCTTTCAGGAATGAACATTGTTTTAAGGGGAAGGGGCTCTTTTTTCACTGTCTGCACATCATTTTTTATGATCCCGGCCTCGTTGGAGTGGCAGCCGGCCAGGAAAAGTATACAAAAAATAAGTTTCAGCAGTTTCATATACCCTGATTATCGGGAAATAATAAAATATATTTACGGATCCCGGCTGTAAAAGCCGCGGGGCTCCATTTGACATCTGATTTTCAGGTATTACTTTCCGTAATATGACCCATATTGAAAAATTGACCGTGAAAACCGGAGGATATACGGATATCATTGATATCACCGATAAAGTGAACGGCCTTATCAGGAAAAATAACATCCGGGACGGTATCGTGAACATCCATTCCCCCGGGTCTACAGGCGGGATCTCGACCATGGAATTCGAGCCCGGGCTTTCAAAGGACATCCGCGCTTATCTTGAGAAGCTCTTTCCGTACAAGGAGCGATATGACCACCATGACACATGGCACGATGATAACGGGAGCAGCCACCTCCGTTCGTTCTTTATCAAGACATCCCTGACCATCCCTTTCCAGGATAAAGAGCTGATCCTGGGCACCTGGCAGCAGATCATCTTCGTGGATTTTGATACCAGGCCGAGGAGCAGGACCATTGTCGTGACCATGATAGGGGATTGAACCCGGAAGATGATACGTCGTTTAAAGAAGAGCGTCCTTGAGACTGCGGACGATATGATCGATCTCCTTTTTCTTCAGCCTGGAGTAAAAAGGCAGTGTGATGGTCGATTTCCCGATCTGTTCGGCCGCAGGGAACATGCCTTGCCGGTAGCCGAAGGTCTTCTGATAATAGCTGAAAAGATGGATGGGCTTGTAGTTCACGGCAACACCGATCCCTTTCTGCTGCAGCTTCCACAGGATCTCATCCCTTTTCGCGGGAGGGACCCGGACAGTGAACAGATGGAGGGAGTGCTTGACGCGTGCCGGGATCTTCGGAACTTTAACCTCTTCGATCCCTGCCAGTTTTTGACAGTAATAATCGTAAAGCCGCTTCTTGATCTTCCACCGTTTATCGATGAGCTTCAGCTGGTTCAGGAGCAGAGCAGCCTGGATGTCGAACATATTATATTTATATCCCACGACAGGCACGTCATACTGGATGAATTTTTTTGTATAACGGTCCGCGGCATCGGCGGACATACCGTGCAGCCGCAGGACCTTGATCCTGTCGGCCAGGGCTTCGTCATTGAGCCCCACAGCCCCGCCTTCGCCTGAAGTGATGTTCTTGGTGGCGTAAAAGCTGAAAGCTGCGCCGGAACTGAGCTGGCCGGCTTTAATGCCGTCTGTCTCGCCTTCGATGCAGTGGGCCGAATCCTCCACGATCTTCAGATTATGCTTTTCCGCGAGGGAGCTTAATTTTTTCATGTCCACCATGACGCCGTACAGATGCACGGGTAGAATGGCTTTCGTCCCCGGGGTAACGGCTTTTTCGATAAGGTTCAGATCGATGTTGCCGGTCTCCGGGTCTGCGTCCACAAAAACAGGTTTGGCCCCGCAGTAAAGGATGGAATTGGCCGTGGCCACAAAGCTGAAGGGGGAAGTGATCACTTCATCGCCTTCCTTTATGTCCAGGGCTTTCAGGATGAGGAAGAGACCGGCCGTGGCGCTGGTAACGCCCAGTACGCGTTTAATGCCCATGTAGCGGCTTAATTCCTCCTCGAATCTTTTTGTAACGGGCCCTGTTGTAAGAAAAATGGATTTAAGTACCTTGGTGAGTTCTTTTATCTCTTCCCGGCCGATATTGTGTCTATAAAATTCAATTTTTTTCATTGACTTCATGGAACCGGACAAAGGCGTTCTTGACGCAGTTGAGGATTGCCCGCGAGGAGATGGTAGCGCCGCTGATAGCCTTGATGTTCTCGAAATTCATCTCTGTCTCGGGCCGGTTCCTGTACTGTGCCAGGTAATACGGGCCGGTCTCTCCTTTTTTTACATCTTCTATCTTTGTTCCCAGGCCGGGCGTTTCTTTATGGGAAACAACGAAGATACCGGTGATCTTTCCCTGCTTGTCCAGTCCTATGTTGCACCGGACCGGGCCGCCGTAACCTTTTGCTTCGGTCTTGAAAACATAACCGATCAGTTCCTTCCTGTCGTTGAAGATCCGGTAATGATCGCCCTGGTTGCTGAATACCTGGACCTCCGGCATGATGATCTTAAGGCTATCCTGCTCCTTGGCCAGTTCGTTCTTCAGTATCTGCGGCTGGGTGATGCTGTAAACCAGGGAGAGGATGAGCCCGGCAGAGCCTACGATGATAAAGAGTATTATGGCGAAACGTATAATGCTTAATTTGTTCTTATCCATTTTTTCTCCTATGTAATTTTATCATTGTATATAATTTATAAGGATTGTCAAATAAAAATTTAATCAAGGAAACCTTCTTGTAGCAACACACCTTTAGGTATGTTGCTTGCCGAAAATAACGGACAAATTATATCATTTCATCATATTTCCGTCCGTAACTGTGTGTCTTCATGTGCGCCGGTTACGGGGAACAACGAATTTAAATCACCGGGTCTAAAGACCCGGTGCTGTAAAGATACTAAGATGTGTTTTTCGTTGAAATCAGATTTATAATCCTTAATTTATGTTGAATCGTGTCGGAGGAGGGAAAGCCATGGCCGGAAAGAATATCCGTATCTTTGCTTTTGGCGGGAATGAGGTGGCTCCTGTGGGTATGGTGGATGAAAAAGGCCATGATATCATTCCGGATATTTCCATGCAATGGCAGCGGACCCATGAGACCTGCAGACATATAGCGGACATCATCTGCCGGTTTCCCGATGATGAATATATCATAACACACGGTAACGGGCCCCAGGTCGGTAATATTTTACTGCGGGCTGAATATTCGCGCCGTATCCTTCCCCCTCTGCCTCTGGATATCTGCGGAGCGGACAGTCAGGGTGCTATGGGTTATATGATCGGCCAGTTGCTGGAAAACCAGTTGAAGATCGCCGGTTCAACCAAAGAGGTTACGGCTCTGGTCACCCGGGTCGTTGTGGACGTGGATGATCCCGGATTCAAGAATCCCGTAAAGTTCATCGGACCGTCTTACACGCGGGAACAGGCTGAAGAGAGGATGGAGAAGGACGGCTGGACCATGAAGGTTTATAAAAAGAACGATAAAGGGGATGAGATATGGCGCAAGGTGGTTCCTTCGCCCAAACCTTTGGATATTGTGGAATTCGATATGATCGAGTCAGCCCTGGAAAAGGGAAAGATCCCCGTGGCTGTGGGCGGAGGGGGGATCCCGGTTGTCAAGGTGAAGAAAATGGATGACAGCTACCTCTGCAACTACGGCATCCGTTACAAGGACGGGAAGGGATCAAGGATCCTTTCCGGAGTGGAAGCTGTTGTGGACAAGGACCTGGCGTCAGCCCTTTTAGGGGCCATGCTCATCCGGAGAGCCCGTGAACAAGGAGAAGAGATTGATGTAACGCTGACCATTTTTACAGGCGAGAACGGAGCCAAGCTGAATTATCAGAAACCGGATGAGAGGGATTTGAGGAAGCTCACGCTGCAGGAAGCCAGGCAGTATCTGGAACAGGGGCAGTTCCCTGCCGGCAGTATGGGACCCAAGATCGAAGCCATTATTTATTTTCTCGAGAACGGCGGTAAGGCAGCTTATATCACGCTTACCGACCGGTATCCTGATACACTGGCCGGCAGGGCCGGTACTACCATAACGGTGTAATGACCAAGGAAGGTTTATGAGTTTCATGTATCCCATTCAGTACCTGAACAAGGTTCCTGTCGATCCTCCTCTTTCCCTCATCCTGGCAAGGCTGGGATTTCAAAAGAATAAGACCAAACTGATCCCTGAACAGGAAGAGAGGATCAGGAAGGTCATGGATACGGGTATTCTGCTGTGCCGTCCGGCCGCCTGTTATGTTTCTCTCCCCATTCAGACGATGGAGCAGGACAGGATCGTCCTGGAAGGCGGTTCGGAGTTCAGGAGCCTGGGCCTTCAAAAGCTGCTGGAGAAAAGCAGGGAAGCTGTGCTCATGGCTGCTACGGTGGGCAAGGACGTGATCGAGAGGAGGGATGATGCCGTGAAGAAGAAGAACGGCCATGAAGCCCTCGTGCTGGATGCGGTAGCGTCAGAGATGACGGACACCATCCTGGACTGGCTTATGCTTTACATTAATAATCTTATCCGCAGGCAGGGACGCCAGCTGACAAGGAAAAGATTCAGCCCCGGTTACGGGGATTTTTCCCTGGAGAACCAAAGCAGGTTCTTTCAGGTCCTGGACCTTTCCCGGCTGGGCCTGAGCCTGAATCCTTCAATGATCCTGGTCCCCGAAAAATCAGTGACCGCTGTTGCGGGCGTGGAGATTATTTAGCTTCTTTTTTTTCTTTTTCGCAGTGGATGAGGAATAATTTCTGCTGGGCCATTTTGGATATATCGTTGTCCAGGTCAATGGCCGAACAGATACCATACTCCATCTTGGCTGATTCGATCTCGTTCTTCAGTTTATATACGTCTCCCAGATACAGGTGGGCCATGATGTTCTTGTTGTTCAGTTTGACGGAGCAGAGAAGGAGTTCCTTGGCGATATCGATCTGATCGCGCAACAGATAGATCTCCCCCAGTCTGCAGAAGATATTCGACGGGTCCGGCACTTTATTGGCAACTTTCTTATACAGGATCTCGGCCTTATCGTAATCTTTCATGGCAAAGAAGATATCGGCCTTCAGTCTCAGCACAAAAGGATGGGAGGCCATCTCCACGGGAAAATTATCGAGCAGTTTCAATCCGTCATCGAACTGGGTTGTCTGGCAGTAAAGGATACACCGGATGATCTCGAGTATGACGGGATGACCCATCTTCAACTGGATCAGCCTGAGAAATTCACTGCAGTTGGGCAGGTCCCCCTGGATGGCGAAAAAAACAGCCAGGGATACGGCGATATGGGCCTTAAAAGGATTCTCAGTATCCTCCTCCGGCTTCAGGTTCTCCTTTAAAGCAGCTTTCCATACCTTCAGCAGTTCCGCCTGGGATAAGCTCCTGATCTTGGAAAGATACTCTTTTTCATCAGTGAGCTGAATATTACCGAGTTTGAATATAAATGGCAGGTAATAGGCTAACTTATCATTGATCGTGATATTCATGGTCTTTTTATGGATGGGAACTGTGTTTATGATAATAATACTATCCTGATTTTTCTTTTCAAGATTTTTTTCTGCTGATATCTTTTTCATTGAAAAAGGAATTGGAAATTATATTTTGAGTCCATGTCGTACATTTCCGAGAATACCATCAATAAGGTCAAGGAACGGCTGAACATCACGGATGTGGTCAAGGATTACATGAAGCTGAAGAAGAGCGGAAGGAACTGGACCGGGCTGTGCCCTTTCCATATCGAAAAGACCCCTTCTTTTTTCGTGAATGAAGAAAAAGGCATCTATCATTGTTTCGGATGCAGCGCCAGCGGCAATATGTTCAATTTTATCATGAGAGTGGAGAACGTCCCTTTCCCGGAAAGCATCAAGATCCTGGCCCAGAAGGCAGGGATCACGGTGGAATACAAGGACGGCGCCTTTACCGAGCAGTATAAGATTCAGGAGCTGATCCACAAGGTGAATGAAAGGGCCTCTTTTATCTTCCAATATTATATGACCAACAGACCCGAAGGGGAAAGGGTCCGGAAGTATCTAAAAGAGCGCCGGATCAAGGATGAGACGGCGGAGGTCTTTAAGCTGGGCTACGCGCCGGACAGTTATGATAAGCTTCATTCGGAATTATTGAAAGAGAATTATAACGCCAAGACCATACTGGATGCAGGCCTGATCATCAAATCCAGTAACCGGCAGGGATATTATGACCGTTTCCGGAACCGGCTGATGTTTCCCATAATCAATGCCATGAATAATATCATCGGTTTCGGCGGCCGTCTGATGAACGAGACAGAAGGCCTGGCCAAGTACATGAATACGCCGGAGACGGAGGTGTACAGCAAACGGTTCAATCTATACGGGATCAACGTGACCCATAATCATATCCGGGAGAAACGGCAGGCCATCGTTGTGGAGGGATACTTTGACGCCATTGCCCTTTATCAGGAAGGTATCAGGAACGTCGTGGCGCTTCTGGGCACTTCGCTGACCAATGAACAGATCCTGCTCCTGAAACGATACGCGGATGAGGTGGTCCTCCTGTTCGATTCGGACAAGGCCGGTAATGCCGCCACCATCAAGAGCATCTCGATCCTCCTGAATACCAATCTGAAGATCAAGATCGTGGAACTGCCCGTGAACACGGACCCGGACGAGTATGTCTTCAAACAGGGCCCGGCCAGCCTGCTGAAGCTCATCAGCGCGGCTCCCAGTTTCCTGAAATTCATCGTGGTAACGGCCTTTAAGAAATTCCATTCCGAGAACGTGGAG
>JAQTRT010000126.1 GCA_028711675.1 bacterium
ATATCGTATACAGTGTAAAGAGCGGCGGTACCTGGAGCAAGACCGTTGTCGAGAGCTATCATATGTGGGACAGCACCATCAAGGATGTGGCCGTTACAGCGGACCGGCTGAACAACGTGCATGTGGTCTGGGGCCGGAGAGTGGATTCTTCGGATAACTATAATGACGGCCATCCCGGGACTCCCGGTACTTATCTTCATTATAAAAAAAGGAACAGCAGCGGTATGTGGGATACGGTCCAGAACCTTGTTCTTGACAGTACGGTTAATCCCGATCTCATATCCAATAATATCCTGGCCCCGGATATTGCGGTGAGCGGGGAATTTATCCATATTGTGTGGCATACGGCCGCGGACCAGAATCCTGCTTCCCGGACGAGCTTGTCCAAGATCAAATACATGAAAAAGACCAATTCGTCCGGTGTGAGCACATGGAGCACTCCCGTGATCCTGGGTTCCGGTTTTACTCCCCGCGTCACAGGCCTGGATAATGATGTCCATACGGTCTGGTACGACAGCCAGAACGCGGCAACGGACGGTGACGGCTGGTGGTCTGAGATAAAATACCGTTTGAGCCGGGATAAAGGGAACAGTTTTGACGATGAGCAGCTGATCATAAACAACGACAACGCACCTTACTGGGCTCCGGAGGATTTCAGGCCCGTAGGAGGATTGCCCTGTCTTTCCTTGACCCCTTCAGGCGATAAAGCCGTCATAGGCTGGAGACAGTACGGAAGCGGGCTTTTTATGTATAAGATCAAGAATGCGGCTCAGGCGCTGGAGCCCCCGAAAGCCCTGTACATCGATCTGGTCACGGACAGTTCAACTGCTTTAAAGCTGAAATGGCAGAAACCGGATTCCTACAATCCCCATTCCTACCGGGTCTACCGGGCTACCAATTTTGATACAGCTTTTATTGTTATTGACAGTAATATCATCCAGACAGAATATCTGGACCAGGGACTATCCTCCCTGAAACAGTATAAATATAAAGTTTGCGCCAAAGTGAATGACGCAGAGAGTGAAAAATCATTACCTTCCAACCTGTTATCGCCGGGAACCAGGTTCCTGATCAATTATTTTGAAGGGAACGAGGAGACCGGCCCTTACGAATATGTGGGAGCAGCGGACGGCGATGTCCTGACCCAGGAGATCGTTGATGCGCCGCAGCGGCCGGGGAAAAAGGCGCAGAAGCTCAGGTACAGTTATAACAGCACATCCTGGGGCGCAGCCCTGGAATGCAGCCTGGCTTCCACACTCGACATTTCACGCTATAACCTGGCCAGGGCATGGATCAGGGGAGACGGTTCCACCAACCTGCTGAGACTGGCCTTTATCGAGGACGGAGCCGATTCCGAGGTCTGGGAAACAAAGAAAGGAATCAGTCTTTCCGCGACCAACTGGCAGCTGGTCACCTGGAACATGGACGAGATGGAACGGACCAGCGCGATACAGAACAATATTTTTGACCGGAACAGGATAAAAGGATACCAGCTTTCGTATAAAACAAAAGGGGCTTCTTCGGAATACCATTATCTGGATGAGATCTTTCTCGAGGAAGGTTATCCGGAACTGAGCGTTTCCACCAACCAGGTGGACTTCGGCCTGATCGCGGGCAGCGGTCCGGATAAAAGAAAACAGGCCCTGAACTATATCACCGTCAATTACCGGAATTTTGACGGATACCGCTGGTTCATCAGGATCTACACTGATGACAGCGAGAACGGCAAGACCAACCTGGGCATCCAGGGCCAGTCCGATACACTTAAATGGCTTCCCTTGAAATGCTGGTGCCCGAACTACGGGCCCAAAGGCCATACCAATTCCCGGACAGGACCGGATGACGAGAACCTTTTCTTCTGGTCCGGGTTCGATTTTAACAATAACGGTTCCCTTACCAATATCTACAGGGACAACAGCCAGGGCCCGTATTGGGAAAGCATGGACGAAGGGCCTCATCAATATCCTTTCGATCTGAACGGGGATGGTTTCCAGGAAGGACAGCAGTTCATCCCTACGTCCCAGGACCCCCTGTTGGAGGAACCCAAGTGGCCCCTGATCGTAGAGAAGGACATGATGGATGAGGCCGAACAAGGGACCTGGCGGATCCTGGCTGACTGGCTCCACGATCTGGGCAATGAATTCAATATCCATTTTGCCGTGGACCTGGGGGGCATCGTTCCCCAGACCTATAAAGGCCGGATCGTTATTGAGGCGATCCTGAAGGAATAAATTATTTTAAGGAGGAAGAACATGGAAAAAATCGAGGTCCGATCACGGATTAAAAAAGTGATCTCTAAAGTGCTTTCCGTGGATGAACAGGCCATTGCGGAGAATGCTAATTTTGTTTTCGATCTGGGCGCGGATTCACAGCAAAGCCTGGAACTGGTAGCCGCGTTCCAGGAGGAGTTCAATATCACGATGGATGAGGACAAGGCCTTCAGCGCCCAGACCGTATCCCAGGCCGTTGACGTGATATCGGGTTATTTGAATTAAGGAGAATTAAAAATGGTAAACCAACAGATGAAAGAAGAGAATCTGAAAAAGATATTCTACCCGTCCTCGATCGCCGTGGTGGGTGCCAACAAGATCGCGGGTACGGTCCCCCATGATATCCTGGTCAATTTCGTGAGGAGCGGCTTCCAGGGTGTCGTGTATCCGGTCAATCCCAAGGCGAAGGCCATTGCCAGCATGGAAACGTATAAGTATGTTCTGGATATCAAGAATCCCGTTGACCTGGCCGTGATCGTGTATCCCAGCTCTGTCGTGGACCTGGCCCTGGAACAGTGCGGGCAGAAAGGGATCAAATCCGTCATCATCATTTCCGCCGGCTTTAAGGAAGTAGGAGAAGTGGGCCTTGAGCGCGAGCGAAAGCTGATGGAGATCGCAGCTAAATATAATATCTCATTTATCGGGCCCAATTGCCTGGGCGTCATCAATACCGACCCGGCCGTGAACCTGAACGCTTCTTTTGCCAGGAGGATGCCTGAAGAAGGTTCGATCGGCTTCCTGTCCCAGAGCGGAGCGTTATGCACAGCTGTGCTGGACTATGCTTTTCCCCGTCATATTGGATTCTCTAAATTCGTCAGTTTCGGCAATAAAGCGGATTTGAGCGAGTTGGACCTGCTCCAGTATCTGAAAAATGACGAGAAGACCAAGGTTATTCTCCTGTACCTGGAGGAGATCAGCGACGGAAGAGCCCTTATGCAGATAAGCCGGGAGATCATTTTCGGAACAGGAAAACCCATTCTGCTGCTCAAATCAGGAAGGACGGCTGAGGGAGCCAGGGCCGCAGCTTCCCATACAGGATCATTGGCAGGCAGTGATAAGATCTGTGATGCAGCCTTACGGCAGGCTGGTATCATACGCTGTGAAAATATCGAGGAAATGTTCAATAAGGCTATTGGTTTTGCTTACCAGCCTCTGCCGGCAAATAAACGGATCGCCATTATCACAAATGCCGGAGGTCCGGGAGTACTGGCAACGGATTCGGTCATCAAGCAGGGATTGCAGATGGCTTCTTTTACCGATAAGACCACGGCCATTTTAGCCGGTGCCCTTCCCAAGACAGCGAACATTAAGAATCCCGTTGATGTGATCGGAGATGCCAGGGCTGAGCGTTACAGGGTGGCCTTGAGCAGTACGCTGGAGGATCATAACGTGGACGGGGTCCTGGTCATCCTGACCCCGCAATCCATGACTAATATTGAAAGCATAGCCCATGAGGTTACACTGATAGCCGGGAAATATGATAAACCGGTCTATACTTCTTTTATGGGTGAGATGGACGTGGCCGGCGGCATCGATATTCTGCAGAAGAACAAGATACCGCATTACCGGCTGCCGGAATCCATGGCAGAAGCTTTTTCCGCCACATACAGGTTCAGGCAGGAACAGGCCCTGTCCGGTCTTGAGATACCCCGGTTCCCGGATGTGAACAAGGGAAGAGCCCATTCCATACTGGATGGAGCATTTAAAGCCGGCAGGCAATTCATCACCGAGGATGAATCCGTGAATGTGCTCGAGGCGTTTGGCCTTCCTGTGCCGGACCATGGCGTAGCTTCTTCCCGGGAGGAAGCGGTCACGATCGCGGAAAAGATCGGTTATCCTGTTGTGATGAAGATCTTGTCGGACGATATTATCCATAAGACCGATGTAAAAGGCGTAGTGCTGAACCTCAGGGACAGGAACGAGGTCCAGGCAAAATATGATGAGATGCTGGGGCGTGTTAAATGCCTGCGGCCCGCTGCCCGTATCAAAGGTGTTTTCATTTCCCGGATGCTTGAAAAAGGAGAAGAGCTGATCCTGGGAATGAAGAAGGATATCGCCTTCGGCCCTGTCCTGATGTTCGGGATGGGCGGCATCTTCGTGGAGATCTTTGAGGATGTAAATTTTAACGTGGCACCGGTCAATACCAACGAGGTAAAAAGAATGATCACGGGAATAAAATCCTTCCCCGTGCTGGCAGGCAGCCGCGGCAGGGAAGTAAGCGATATAGAGAGCCTTGAACAATGCATCCACCGGTTGTCCTATCTGGCCATGGAATGTCCCCAGATCAAGGAACTCGATATCAATCCCCTTATGATTTTCGGAAAAGGGAAAGGATGTTTTGTTGCCGATACTAAGATAATGGTTTAAGAAAAATCAAGGAACAGGAGGTTAAAAAAAGATGAGGATCGTTATTCATGAAAATTATGAGTCGTTGAGCAAATGGGTGGCTTATTACGTGGCCCGAAGGATCAAGGAATTCAATCCGGGAAAGGGGAAACCCTTTATCCTGGGACTGCCTACGGGGTCTTCACCCCTGGGTACCTATCAGCAGATGGTCGATCTTTATAAGGAAGGCAGGGTTTCGTTTAAGAACGTGAACACTTTTAACATGGATGAATACGTGGGGCTTTCCGAGGACCACCCGGAGAGCTACCATTATTTCATGTGGCATAATCTTTTCAGTCATGTGGATATCCCCAAGGAGAACGTGAACATACTGAACGGCAATGCCAAAGACCTTGGGAAGGAATGCACCGAATACGAAGAAAGGATCAGGAAGGCCGGCGGCATTGATCTTTTCCTCGGCGGGATCGGGCCGGACGGCCATATCGCCTTCAATGAGCCCGGATCATCCCTGACCAGCAAGACAAGGGTGAAGACGCTTACTTATGATACGCGTGTGGCTAATTCCCGTTTTTTCAACAATGATATCAACAAGGTCCCTGGTACGGCCTTAACCGTGGGTGTAGGGACGGTCATGGAATCCAAAGAAGTCCTCATCATCGTGAACGGGTATAAAAAAGCACGGGCCCTCCAGAAAGTCGTGGAGGAAGGCGTCAACCATATGTGGACCGTTTCCATGCTGCAGCTCCATCAGCACAGCATCATCGTGTGCGATGAGGAAGCCACCATGGAACTGAAAGTGGGTACGGTTAAATATTTCAAAGATATTGAGAGCGCGAGCCTGAAACTTCCTGAACTGTAAGGAACGATCATAGGGATTACATTGGTCTTTGACTTAAAAATTGCACAGGAGGGATAATTCATGAAATACCGTAACATAACCAGGAAAGAGGTCCTTGCACTGGAAAAACAAGGCTGCACGGCAGAGAGCTGGGAGACCGTGTATGTTCGCGATCCGTTCGTTCTTGACAGGGTGCGCCATGTCCGTTTCAGCGGCGTAAATTCAATCGGTGTTCTCAATCAGGATGTCCAGATCACTCCAGGACGCTCCGAACCTTCAGGTCTTTACTGTTCGTCATTTCATAACTGTTCTATAGGCGATCATGTCCGGATAACCCATCTTCTTGACTGTTCCTGTTATACCATCGGGTCCCATACCGTGATCCATAACGTGGGGACACTGGCCGTTCAGGAAGAAAGCACGTTCGGGAACGGGACAGGACTGGATGTTCTGAACGAAGCCGGCGGCCGGGTCCTGAAGATGTACGACAGGCTGACAGCCCAGATCGCCTACCTTCTGGTCGTTTACCGGCATCGTCCCGGCCTGATCGCAAAACTGGATGAGATGATCGGCCGGTATACGGAAGGGAAGAGGTCCCGGATAGGTACCATCGGACCTTTCAACCGGATCACGGATACGTCCCAGATCATCAACGTGAACACCGGGCCGTTCACGGAGATCTCCGGCGCCCTGCACCTGGAGAACGGGACCATCGCGGGATGTGAAGAGGATCCGGTCCTTATCGGTCCCGGTGTTGAAGCAAAGAATTTTATCATTCTTTCAGGGACGAGAGTGGAAGGTTCGGTCATGCTCCAGTCCTGTTTCCTGGGCCAGGGCATCAGGATGGGCAAACAGTATTCCGCAGAGAATTCCGCATTCTTCGCCAACTGTGAAGGGTTCCATGGTGAAGCCGTCTCCCTGTTCGCCGGTCCCTATACCGTCACGCACCATAAGTCCACGCTCCTGATCGCAGGCTTGTTGTCGTTTTATAATGCCGGGAGCGGAACCAACCAGAGCAACCATATGTATAAACTGGGCCCTGTCCATCAGGGGATCCTGGAAAGGGGTTCCAAGACAGGTTCCTTCTCTTACCTTCTATGGCCCTGCCGGATCGGCGCTTTTTCCGTTGTGATCGGAAAGCATTATACGAATTTTGACGCTTCCGAATTCCCGTTCTCCTACATCAGCGAAGAGGACGGAAAGAGCTATCTTACTCCTGCCATGAACCTTTTTACCGTGGGAACACGGCGCGACAGCCGGAAATGGCCGGACAGGGACAGGAGAAAGGGCCCGGAGAAGCTGGACCTTATCCATTTTCCCCTTTTCAATCCGTATGTCGCGGATAAGATGGTCCATGCCGCGGAAACCCTCAGAAAACTTTCAGAGCAGGCTGATAAGGCCAGGGATTTTATTGTCTATAAAGGTATCAGGATCAAAAGGCTGCTGCTCAAGACCTGCAGCCAGTATTATGAGATGGCGATCAAGATCTATCTGGGAGAAGGGCTCATCTCCTCTTTGTTTAGGTTCGTTGGTTCCAGTCTTTCCGTTTTCCTCCCTGCCGGGGAACCGGAATCAGGACCAGTCGCCTGGTGTGATGCAGCCGGGCTTCTGGTACGTTCGGATGAGATCGAAAGACTGGTCCATGCAGTTGAGAATGATGAAATAAAGGACCTGGAAGGGGTTGAGAAGAAGCTGGGAGAACTTTATTCAGCCTATGAGAAAGAGGAACAGGCCTGGTGCTTCAGCCTGCTTGGAAAAAGACTGGGTAAAGAGGTCCGGCAGATAACAAGAGAGGACCTTAAGCAGATCGTCCGGGACTGGAAAGAGAACGCAGTCAAGCTGAACAATATGATCCTTAAGGATGCCCTGAAGGAATTCGATGAATCAACCAAGATCGGTTTTGGCGCGGACGGTGATGTAACCGTGCGGGACGCTGATTTCCTGGCTGTGAGAGGGACATTCGATAAGGATAAATTCGTTATGGGCCTGCGGCAGGAATGCCAGGAGTTCGAGAGAAAAGCAGCCGAGGCCCTGGAAAAAATTGAACAAATTAAAGACCCGCCTTTGCACTGTCATCACAGCCGTGAGTATGCGGTTCAGCCAGGCTGATCATCCGTGTTAAAATCTGGTGCAGGATATCTTTCTGAGCATTTGACATTTTTTTAGAAGCAAGTATAATATAGGTATGAATTAAAGAGGTTAGCTTTTGTTGTCTGTTTTGAACAGGTCAAGGAAGATGATGTATGACCCCCGCTACACCAGAACAAAGACCGTTCCTGTCATGCCGGATGCTTATTCCGGCCATTCTGCTTTATTTTATGCTCCTGATCCTCTTCTTTCCGCGGACCGTTTCCGCGCTGGTCGTTGTCTGGACCCAGCAGTTCGGCGGTTCAGGGAATGACCGGGGCCAGTATCTGGCTGTGGACCATGAAGATAATATCCTGGTGACAGGGTATAAGAACAACGGTGCCAATAACGACTGGATGACCATCAAATATAATCCGGACGGTCAGACGATCTGGACACAGAGATACAACGGCGGTTTCAATGACGTGCCTTACTGTATCACCACGGACCAGGCGGATAATGTGTATGTCACGGGTGCTGCCACTGACGGTATCAATGAGGATTACCTGACCATTAAATACGATAAGGACGGGAATACGAACTGGGTAAGGAAATATAACGGGCCTGTCAACAACAGCCGGGCTTACGGAGTGGCGGTGGATGATTCCGGAAATGTTTTTGTCACCGGTTCAAGGAATAACAGTAGCGATAATGATTTTTTTACGATAAAATACGATATGAACGGCATCACTCTCTGGACCCAGATCTATGACGGAGGAAATATTGATGGGGGGTTGGGTGTCATTGCCCAAGAGCCCGGATATATTCATGTGACAGGGTTCAAATACAACGGTACGCGCCGCGCATTCTTCACAATAAAATATGACGCAGCTAACGGGAATACAATATGGACTCAGGAATACAGCGGCGGTCTTACTAATTTTGCCAATGACCTGAGTATGGATAATACAGGTAATATTTATGTAACCGGCCCCAAACATAACGGTATAAGTTATGATTATTTTACCATAAAATACGGTCCCGCCGGAAATACAATCTGGACACAGCAGTTCGACGGCGGAGGACGCGACGAAGCTTATGCCGTCTGCTGCGACAGCGCGGAATATGTTTATGTGACAGGATACAGACAAGGCGCCACTTCCGACTATTTTACCGTAAAATATGATAGCTCGGGGAATACGATATGGACTCAGCGTTATAACGGCGGGAATAGCGATGTGGCA
>JAQTRT010000127.1 GCA_028711675.1 bacterium
CCTGGAGTTCAGCCTCCGCGAAGAGAATATCCCTTACCGTATCATCGGCGGCATGAAGTTCTTTGACCGCCTGGAGGTCAGGAACGTCATAGCGTACCTAAAGTTCATCAATAATCCCAGGGACGATCTCTCCCTGCTCCGTATCATCAACATTCCCAACCGCGGTATCAGGAATTAAAGTCTGGAAAGGCTGCGCTCTCTGGCCAGGCAGGAGAAAAAAAACCTGTATGAAATCCTGAAAAGGATCGATTCATATGACCTCAAGGAAACAAAAAAAAGCGTCATCAAGAAGTTTCTGGACATGGTCACGGACCTGAGCCAAGGACAGGATAAGATGGAAACGGATAAGTTCATTGCCCTGCTCCTGGAACGGGTGGAGTACAGCCGGTACCTGGAAAAATTTCCTGAGCCTGAATTACGTTTCAACAACATCAAAGACCTCATGGAGGATTGTAAAAAATTCTCTGAAAAATATATCGGGGCCACAGCCGCCGATTATCTGGATAAGATCAGCCTGATCTCCGAGATCGATGCCCTGGATGAAGACGAGAACAAGCTGAATATCATCACCATCCATAATGCCAAAGGCCTGGAATTCCCCGTCGTCTTCATGATCGGGCTTTTTGACGGTATGTTCCCGCACCACAGGGTGCTCAACAGCGAATTCACCCAAAAAGACATAGAGGAGGAACGGCGGCTCTTCTATGTGGGGCTGACACGGGCGCGGGAACTGGTCTTCCTCACCAGCTGCCAGACCCAGCAAACCTATTCCAATAACCGCACGCGCACCGTCAGGCCGTCCCTGTTCCTGTCCGAGATCCCGGAAGAATATAAAGAATACATCATAGAATGAACAGCGGATTTAATTACATACGAGGCGGGAAAAGGTTCTTCTCTTTTTCTCATTCTCGCGCTCCATTCTTGGAGCGCTGCGAGGGTTCCGCCTATTTTGACATCCTGTCAAAATTACGGCTTCACAAACCGAAAAAGAGAAGAACCTTCCCGCCTCTGAATAAATTAATCATATCCACCTTATAATATTTATTGACTTTGTATTTATTTTATCTTTTTTAAGATGATGAGATACAATTACTACAGCAGGGCTGTCATTCACCCGGACTGCCTCAGGCATAACCTGAAAGTAATAAGGTCCCTGGTGCCTGCCGGCACAAAGATCCTCATCCCGGTCAAATGCAATGCTTACGGGTTCGGGATGCTGGCCGTCAGCCAATTCCTGGAAAAGGAAAAAGCCGATTACCTGGGGACCGCCTTCCCGTTCGAGGCCATACAGTTACGGAAAGCCGGGATCAAAAAACCGATCCTGGTGTTCGGCGAGATCATCCACAAAGAGGACTTCCTTAATATCATCAAATATAATCTTACAGCAACGGTATTTACCCATGATACGCTTGATAGATTGGACAAGGCGGCAGAAAAACTGAACAGGATCGTCCCCGTCCACATTAAAATTGATACCGGTATGGGAAGGAACGGCATTCCTTATCCCATGGCCAGGACGCTCATCAGGGAAGCTTTCCAAAAAAAGAACGTACGGCTCGAGGGATTATATACCCATCTTTCTGCTGCCGATGAAAAAGAAAAAAAATTCACACTGGAACAGATCGAACGTTTCAGGGATATTCATGACCAGACTGTCCGGACCGGGATCAGGATCCCCCTGGTCCATGTACTGAACAGCGCCGGTATCATGAATTATCCGGAATACGGCTTTTCCATGGTAAGGCCCGGCATCATGTTCTACGGGTATTATCCCGATAACCGGATACGGAAGGACATTCCGTTAAAACAAGGCCTTTCTTTCCAGTCACGGATCTGTTATATTAAAAAAAATCCGGATAAAACACCCGTCAGCTACGGCCACACTTATTACACAAGAAAAAACGAGATTATTGCCACGGTCTGCAGCGGGTACGGGGACGGCATCAACCGTCTCCTCTCCAACCGGCATAGCGTGCTGTACCGGGACCGGGAGTGCAGGATACGCGGCCGGATCTGCATGGACCAGTTCATGGTCGACATCAGCCGCATCAAAGGACCTCATAAAGGAGACTGGGTCACGGTCTTCGGCAAGGATATTAAAAAGGAGATAAGGCTGGAAAGCCTGGCTGAAGAACTGGACACGATCACATATGAGTTGTTATGCCGTATCGGCGAGCGCGTGGAAAGGATCTATTTAAATTAAGGGGGACGGTGCTTGACATTTTGACATTTTATACAGTGAATATCGAAATATCCGGGATAGATAATTTTTATTGTTTTTTTAAATTTATATAAAATGTCAAAATGTCAAGCACCGTCCCCCTTTTCCTCTGCCTTCGGTTTCAGCAGCGGGAACAGGATCGTGTCCCGGATACTGTTCGTATCGACCAGAAGCATGATGATCCTGTCCATGCCGATGCCCAGCCCGCCTGTGGGAGGCATGCCGTATTCCAGGGCTGTAAGGAAATCCATGTCCATGGGATGGGCTTCCCAGTTCCCCTGTTTTCTTTTCTCCACCTGCTCTTCGAACCTTTTTCGCTGTTCCAGAGGGTCGTTCAGCTCAGAAAAAGCATTACCGATCTCCCGGCCCCCGATGTAAGGCTCGAACCGTTCCACCAGTTCGGGATCATCGGGTTTCTGCTTGGCCAGGGGTGAAAGCTCTTTGGGATAATCCATGATGAACGTGGGCTGGATCAGGTTCGTCTCCACTTTCTCCTCAAAAAGGATATTAGCGATCTCCCATAAGGAAGCTTTCGGGTCCGGTTCAAACCCCATCTTTTTCGCTTCGCTCCTGGCTTCCTCCGGATCCTTTATCTTGCTGAAATCCACTCCCGTAAACTGTTGCAGGGCATCGAAATATTTAATCCGTTTCCACGGTTTGTTCAGACTAAGCTTCTGTCCCTGGTACTCGATCTCCAGGGAACCCTTTATCTCCCGGACCAGGTAACAGACCAGGTCCTCGCAGATGTTCATCATATCATTGTAATCCGCGTACGCCTGGTATAATTCCAGCATAGTGAACTCCGGGTTATGCCGCGTGGAAATACCCTCGTTCCGGAAATTCCTGTTCAGTTCATACACTTTCTCGAACCCTCCCACGATCAGGCGCTTCAGGTAAAGCTCGGGCGCAATCCTGAGGTACAGGTCCATATCCAGAGCATTATGATGCGTGATGAACGGCCGCGCATACGCGCCTCCATAGATAGGCTGCATCATAGGCGTTTCCACTTCCAGGAAGCCCTTCTCTTTCAGGAAACTCCTGGCGAGCTGGATAGCCCGGCTCCGGGTCTTAAAACTCTCCCGCACATCTTCATTGATGATAAGGTCCAGGTATCTCTGCCTGTACCGCACCTCTACGTCGGAAAGCCCGTGCCATTTCTCCGGCAGCGGCAGAAGGGATTTGGAAAGGATGGTAAAATCGAACACGTTGACCGTGATCTCTCCGGTATGGGTCTTGAACACCTCGCCTTCCAGGCCCAGAATATCGCCGATATCAAGAGATTTAAAAAAAGCCAGTTTCTCCTCGCCGATGAAATTCAAAGCCACGTAAATCTGTATCTTCCCGGAATCGTCCTTCACATGGCCGAATCCGGACTTGCCGTGCATCCGCATGAGCATGAGCCGGCCGGCTATCTTCACCTTTGCTTTCTCCAGCTTCTCGAAATTATCCCTGATCTCCGCAGCTTTATGCGTCACATCGTATTTCAGGGGATACGGGTTTATCTTCTTCCCGATCAGGTCGTTCAGTTTTTTGATACGGGATTCTTTCAGATCCTGCTGTGCCATTTTAATATTCTCCTTTATTTAAAATTTCGAGGAAACGTCCGGGCAGCTCTATCTCGAACTCCATTTCCTTCTTCAATCCCGGATGATAAAACCTGATCTTCCTGGCGCAAAGCATCAGGCCCGGGCTTCCTTTTTTCAGGCTGGAATAGATCTCATCCCCGATAACGGGATGTTTGATATACTGCATGTGGACCCTGAGCTGATGGGTCCTTCCCGTATGCGGGACCAGCCGCACGAAAGTGCAGTTCGACAAGTACCGGATAACCGAGTACCGGGTCAGGGCCTCCCGTCCTCCTTCCTTCCGGACAGCCATCTTTTTCCTGTCGCGCGGACTGCGTCCGATGGGAAGGTTTATCTCACCCTGCTTCTCCTTGATGAGGCCTTCCACGATGGCCGCATACTCCTTTTTAATGGTACGGTCCCTGAACTGGACCATGATACTCTGCTGGGTACGCTCATTCTTGGTCACGAGGATAAGACCGCTCGTGTCCTTGTCCAGCCTGTGCACGATCCCCATCCTGTAAAGCCGGGTATTCTGTTTCAGTTCCGGGAACAGATGAAGCAGGCCGTTCACAAGCGTGTGCCGGGAATGCCCTGCTGCCGGATGGACCACCAGGCCTTCGGGTTTGTTGATAAGGACCAGGTCCGGATCGCTGTACACGATCTCCAGGTCCATTTCCTCGGGGTCGGCAATAACCTCATTGTCTCCCTGTTCGGGGATACGCACATGGATGACATCATGGGGCCGGACGATATAGTTCTGCTTGACCGGTATCCTGTTCACCAGGACATTCTGCTCTTTGATGAATTTCTGGAGCCGGGACCGGGAAAAGGCCGGGAATCCTTCTTCATCCTCTTTCTCCGGCGCGGTGAAATAACGGTGAAGGTACTGATCGATCCTCACGGAAGCATTTTGTTCATCCACTCTCAAATCGAATTCAAGGTCACCCATTGTATATCCTGATATCGTTCAGTTCCCGGAAATATTCCCTGTAATCCAGGCCGTATCCTACGATAAATTTATCCGGGATCACGAATCCCCTGTAATGGATGGTCACATCGATCTTTCTTTTGGAGACCTTGTCCAGGAGCGCGCAGATCCGGATATCCCGGGGATACTTGAAATCCTTGAGGTATTTCATGATAAAGTCGATGGTTACGCCCGTGTCCGCGATATCCTCGACCACGATCACGTTCTTGTTCCTGATGTCTGTTTTAAGATCTTTGATGATCCTGATCTTACCGGGATCCGTTCCGTGATAACTGGTGAACGATATAAAATCGATGTTCAATGGGATACGGACATAAGAGACAAGGTCCGAAAGGAAACGGAAACTGCCTTTCAGGTTGCAGATGAATACCACCTCGTCATTCCTGTAATCCTTCTCGATCTGCTTGGCGATCTCCCGTATCTTCCGCTGGAGCTTTGCGGACGGGATCAGTATCTTGCCCAGTTTTTTATAATAGCTTTTCGCTTTCATATAAAAACCCTGAAAATAATATTTTTTATTATACCTGATTTAATTAAAAAGTCAAATACTGATTGGATTTAAGTAGAAAACAAGGACAGTTCTGATTTTCTTATGAATAAGCAGTATATTTTATTGAGCGTTAAATATTAATGGTCCCCTATCTATTTACATCCGGCGGCCTTAAAACTCCCTGTACTCCCTTTTGATCCTGTCATCCCGGACATCCGGCTTATTAAAAAGATAATCAACGGCTGCCCGGGCCTGTACGGTATTGTCCGAATACGTGCAGAGTATGGTTCTGATCTCCTTCATGTCCTCTATATTGTGCTTATGAAGAAGATTGATTATGATAAGGTTCCTGTTCTTCCGGGAAACGGCCCGGACCAGCTCCTTATATTTCCTGCTCAACACGGTCATGATAACGACGCTGCCGGGATCGATCTGGCTGAGGATCCTGTCCTTTTCAGTCTCATTTATATCATCCGAAAAATACGGTTCCATACGGATAAAAGTGAGTTTCGTTTTTATATATTTCCTGCACTCCTGATACAGACTATCCTTGCTGGTAATAAGGATAAAATTCTTCTTCATCATGTCCGGCCGGCTCTTCAGGGGGACCAGGTTATCGGCATTCCTGTACAGGTCCGTGGTGTTGAGCGAAAGGAGATAATTCAATTCCTTAAAACGGGCATTATCGATAAAGTCCAGTTTGGAATAGTATTTTTTGAACAGGGGTATATCATAATTTTTCGAGGAAAAATACCGCACCTTATTCCTTTTCCGGAAGAGGATAGATTTGTACTTCAGTATCTTCTTCACGGAGCCGATGGTCTGGTTCCGGAACTGCGGATCGGCCAGATACTGCCTTTTCAGGTATTGGATGATCTCGACGATCTTCTCCGGCGGTTCGCTCACCAGGACAATGTCCACGCCGGACTTCATGGAACGGTAAACCGCCATTTCAATGGACATCATCTTTTTTACGGGAGGGATGTTCATCTCATCGGAAAAGATCAATCCGTAATAATGATTCATCTTTATAAGATAATGCTGGATGATGATAGGGGAAAAAACAGCCGGGACGTAGTACCACATCCAGTAGTTGTTCTTGTCCACAGTTTCCATATGCTTCACAAGGCTGGGAACGGAAACATTACCTATCATCAGTCCGTTCTCATACCCTTTTAACAGTTCATTGAACGGCTTCAGGTCTTCCTGGAGCAGCGTCCTGAAATCTTTCTTGTTTGTCAGGAAGCTCACATGCGGATCAGCCTCGTTCCGGCCCAGACTGGGATAATGCTTGATCACAGGAAGCACATCCTGTTTCAGATGGGCTTTAATGGATTCAGAGGCCAGTTCAACCACGAGGTCCGGGTCCTGCCCGAAAGAACGCGGGCCGATGACCCAGTTCTTCCGGTTCAGGGCCAGGTCCACCACCGGGGCGAAGTTCACGTTGATCCCGACCGTCTTTAATTCAGTGGCAATAAGCTTGGCAGCCAAATACGCGTAATGCCGCTTTCCCGTCCTGCCAATAGCCTGATTGGACGGAGGAATGGTAAAACCTTTCCGTAAATGCGCGATCCATCCGCCCTCCTGGTCCGTGGCCACCAGGAGCGGAATGTTCTTCCTGTCCGCCAGAGCCGTGTTCTGGCAGTTCCTGATCAGGTCATAAAGCTGTTTCTTGTCCTGAAAGTTATGACCGTAGATCTTGATGTTACCCACATGATATTTCTCAAGCAGTTCCCTGAATTTACCGGTCATTACATATCCTTCGGGCGCGACCATAAGCCTCTGCCCGATCTGATAATCCACGGACATGCGGACCAGGAACTCGCTGAATTTATAATTCTGGTAAATCCGGATAAAATAATAAAGAGAGGAAAAGACCAGAAAAATAAAAATAATATCCTTATATTTGCCTTTGAAAATCATGCTATTCCCTTACCTGCTGTGGAGGATTTTCCCTTCTGCAACCTGATTCCTGACGGATATTTTAATTTCTTTGTGTCCCTGCGGTATACCCCGGATCGCTGCTCTTTTCAGTACATCAGGCTGTAATAGATGATATTCACGCCCATTTTCAGGGATGCTTCCCTTTTATCCAGGGAATCGTGATACACTTCTTCCTTTTCCCAGCCGTCGCCGATATCGGAATTATAAGCGTAGAACACAACCAGCCTGTTCTCGTAGAAGATCCCCAGACCTTTCGAAGGCCCCTGAAAGTGCTCATGTACCTTGGGAAGCCCGTCCGGGAAATCATACTTGACATGATAAACAGGATGGCTGAACGGGACCTCGACGAAGTCCCTGTCCGGAAAGACCTTTTTTATCTCACGCTTGAACGCATCAAAAAGCCCGTAATCGTCATTGCAGAAAAGAAACCCTCCGTTCGTGAGGTATTTTTTCAGCCGGCCGGCCTCCTCCTGCGTGAACCTGATGTTCTCATGGCCGTTGACGAGGATAAAGGGGTACAGGAAAAAATCGTCGTCTGTAATGCTTACGGTCTTCTGGTCCGGCGCGATATTAAGGTCCGTATTCTTTTTTACGTACGAGACGAGGTTCTTTACGGCCGGAAGGATGCTGTACCAATCCCCGCCTCCGCCGTACTTGAGCACGGCGAAGACAAAATCGTATTCATTATAGATATCAGCAAGAACAGGGAAAGCAAAGAGCAGCAGGACTGACAGAATGATTTTTTTCATTATTGCTTTTTAAATATCAGCTCCGCATTGATGATCTCGATAGCCATCTTAAGCTGCGTATCAAAGCTCAGGTCATAGAGCGGTTCCTTTTTATCCTTATACTGTTCCTGCCTGATCATGCGTTTCACGATCATTTTGTTAAGATCGATGTTCCTGTTCTTCAGGTCATCCATAAGGCTGTCCGTCTCTTTCTCCGTGGGCAATTTGTTCTTTTTTACGAAATCCTCTATGATCTTCTCGTCGATGAGCCGCTTGGCCTGCTTGACCTCCTCCTTGGAGAGCTGAGGCAGTTCGATCTCGATATCCGGCTCGATGCCGATCTGATGGATCTTGATCCCGGCCGGTGTATAATAATAAGCTGTGGTAAAGCGGAGGCCGTATCCGGCATCCAGGTTGATGACGGACTGGACCGATCCTTTGCCGAAAGTCTTGGTACCGATCAGGATACCGCGTTTGTGGTCCTTGATGGCGCCGGCAAAGATCTCCGAAGCAGAGGCGGAACCGCTGTTCACAAGCACCACAAGGGGAAGGTTGACCGGGACGACATTATTGCCTGTGGCATAAAATTCCTTCTTTAAAAAGCTGTTATAGGAGAGCGTATCTTCCCTGGGCTTGATGGAAACGATCAGGCCCTCGCGGATAAACTGGTCAGAGACCTCAACCGCCACATCCAGGAGTCCGCCCGGATCGTTACGGAGGTCCATGATAATGCCCTTTACTTTTTTATTCAGCACCTGGAGAAGGGCCGCTTTCAGCTCCTGGGACGCGTTCTTCC
>JAQTRT010000128.1:0-7326 GCA_028711675.1 bacterium
CAGGAATTCCACCATCGAAGGCCAGGGAGTGTTCGCGCTCCGTAATTTTAAAAAAGGCGAGATAGTGCTGCAGTGGGACATTTCGCATACTTTATCAGAAGAAAAAGTAAAAAAGATATCCAGCGAGGGGAAAAAGTACATTTCCTTTTTAAAAGGGAAATATATAATAATGCAGGAACCTGAAAAATATGTGAATCACTCATGCGAGCCCAACACAACAGCCAAGTATTTTTGCGATGTGGCTGTCAGGGATATCATGAAAGATGAGGAGATCACGGCTGATTACGCGGAAGAACTGCCACCCCGTACTTACATGGAATGCCGCTGCGGAAGCAGGAAATGCCGGAAGATCATCCGTGCCTGACCGGGTGTTTTCCCCGCTTGTTGAGGAGGTCCCTATGGAAAAACCAATACTTTCTGATAAGGATATCTTTCCCTCGGGAAAGGTGATCTTTTCCCATATCAAGCGATCAAGGACATTATGGGAGTCCTTGTTTGAATATATCAAAACGGAATACCCGGATATTTCCAGGGAGTGGAGATATTATCTTGACGGGAAACGCTGGCTGCTAAAAGTCACAAGAAAATCAAAGACAATGTTCTGGCTTTCCCTGGTGGATCATTCGTTCAGGACCACTTTTTATTTCAATCATAAAGCGGAGCGCCTGATCAGGGAAAGTAATATCCCGGATCGATTAAAAGAACAGTTCCTGGGTAAGGACCGGTCCAGGAAGATCCACGGGATCACGATTGTTTTTAAGAACAAGAAAGATGTCGAGTACGCGAAAAAGCTGCTGGAGATCAAGTTAAAAATAAAATAAAAAAGGTCGAGGAGGGTCTTTATGGCTAAAATACAGAAAGGAGTTTCCGAGGCTCTGTTCCCTGTGCCCATTGTACTTGTGAGCTGCGCTGACAGGAACGGAAAAGCCAATATGGTTACCATTGCCTGGACCGGCGTGGTTTGTTCTTCGCCGGCCATGGTCAGTATCTCCGTCAGGCCCAGCCGGTTCTCGCACAGCATGATAAAAGAAACAAATGAGTTCGTGCTGAACATACCCGGGCTCAGCCTTATTAAAGAAACGGATTTATGCGGTATTATTTCGGGCCGGAACAAGGACAAGTTCAAAGAGACAGGATTGACGCCAGTCGGTGCATCGAAGGTGAAGGTCCCTCTGATCGAGGAATGCCCTGTGAACATAGAGTGTAAAGTGAAACAGTTGATAAACCTGGGTGCTCATGACATGTTCCTGGCCGAGGTAGTGGCCGTGCATTATGATGAAGAGGTCCTGGATAAGAACGGGAATATTGATTTTTCCAAAGCTGCGCCTTTCACGTATAATCAGGGTGAATACTGGAGCCTGGGAAAGAAAGCAGGTTATTACGGATTCTCGGCCAGGGAGTAGCAGGATTTTTTACCGCAAGATTTTTCTGGATTATTTTTTTAAACAGCATAGATTGAAACACATTCTTATCCTTAAAGGAACCAGGCTGTTTTATGGATCCAACTCAAAATTATATCCGTATCTTTAATGAAGCTCTCAGGAGGCTCTTTCTGGATGCTTTTTGGCTCTCTCTGAGCAGTCCTCTCCGGGCTTATGCTTTTTTAAGGACCGTGTTCATGCAGAACAAGGCTGGCAGCCTGAGGCAAAAATGGGTGAAAAAAGGGCTGCCTGTGCCGGCCATTATGATCACCAGCATCACGGCCCAATGCAATCTTCATTGTACCGGCTGCTACAGCCGTGTCCATACCGGAAATCAGAAGAAAGAACTGACAGTAGATGAATGGCGCGGAGTATTCTCTCAGGCCCGGGACCTCGGTATTTCCATTGTTCTCCTGGCCGGGGGTGAGCCGTTCATGCGGAAAGATGTGATCCGTCTGGCAGGGGAATTCCCGGAGATCATTTTCTCCATATTCACCAATGGGTTGCTCATGGATGACGAGAGCATAACATGGATCAGCCGGATCAGGAACGTCGTACCTGTAATCAGCCTGGAGGGATACGAGAAGAGCACGGATGAGCGGAGGGGAAAAGGGACCTATGGCCGGCTTCTGAGAGCGATGGACAGGCTTAGTAAGAAGAACGTCTTTTTCGGTGCATCCATCACTGCTACAAGAAAGAACCTGGGGATCATCACACAGGACGGTTTTATCCGGGACCTCCTCAAGACCGGGGCGAAGATTATTTTTTTTATAGAATATACGCCGGTGGAGAAGAGCACAAGGAACCTTGTCCTGACCCTGAAAGAGAGAGATGTCCTGACCCGTGCTGTGGACGGATTTAATTCAAGGTTCCGCGCTATTTTCGAGGCCTTTCCCGGGAACGAGGAGAGGTACGGCGGCTGTCTGGCCGCAGGCCGCGGTTTTATTCACGTGAGTTCATCCGGCTTCCTGGAGCCATGCCCGTTCGCGCCGTATTCGGACACAGATTTAAAGAAGGTTTCTTTACAGCAGGCTCTCCAGTCCTCTTTCTTAAAAACGATCCGTGAGAACCACTCCCGGCTTACGGAAACACGCGGAGGGTGTGCTTTGTGGACCAACAGGGACTGGGTCAGTTCTGTCTTGAGAGCAGGTCATGCGGAAGCCCGGAGGACATGAAGGTTAGTGAGATAAATAAATTGACATGAAAATTTGAAATATTAAATTGAATGACTGATCATGATTTTATAAAAAGGAGCAAGCATATGAGAAAAGATCTTTTCATACTTATGGTTTTAACCGGGCTTATGTTTCTGATCGGATGCGGAAAGTCTGTCCCGGACCAGATGGGTATTTTTTCTGAGACCTATACCAATTATTCTCTTCATTTAAAATCGCTTAATCCGCCCGACGCTTTGGGCGGTTACATGGGAACATGGCAGTCAGAGAACAAGAACCCGGCTGTTGTGACAGAGGACACAACAATCGTCCAGGAGGGAAAGAAGAGCCTGAAAGTATCTGTGGGCAAAGGTCCCTGGGGCGGCGGTATGTGGATCCAGTTCGGTTTCGACAAGAGCGAATCACCGGTCAAGGTCAGTACTGACCTGAGCGGTTATAAAGACGGCTCGCTGGTCTTCTGGGTAAAGACCAAGACCGATATGCTTATCAAGCTGGAATCTGAGAAAGGCGGGGAGTCCAAGAAGACGCTCTCCATGTATAATATCCCGACCGACGACACCTGGCAGAAAGTGGTCATCCCTATGAAGGATTTTACGGCAGTGGGCGGTATCGATCTGAAAAAGGTTAATGTCGTTTTCGGTTCCCATTTCGTGGTACCCCAGTCCACGTCAGTATTCTGGCTGGATAATATTTATATCACCAAAACGAAAGAATAAGGGAGTGGTATCAGGCTGTTGAACGGAGATTATTGATCTGCCTTGTATTCATTGCCGTGGATGGTCATCAGGTACTTTATCTTCAGTTTCCGTGTACCGGCCGGTGTGAGAACTTCCACCTGCTGGCCGACCTTCTTGTTGGCCAGAGCCCTCCCGTAAGGGGTCTCCAGCGTGATACGGCCCTGGGCCAGGTCCATCTCACTTTCCGAGACGAACGTCAGCTCCATTTTAGAATCCGTATCCAGGTCAATGAGCACGACCCTGGAACCAAAGCCCACGCAATCAACCGGTATGCTCTCCATATCCATGCTGTTGAGGCGCGCAAGCTGTTCGCTCAGCTGGCCGATCCGGGCTTTCACGAAACCCATGCGCTCCCGGGCTGCATGGTATCCGGCATTTTCCCGGAGATCTCCCAGGTCCCTTGCTTCGCTGATCTGTTTGGGAAGTTCCACGTTCAGTTCATGCTTTAGTTTGTCCAGTTCAGCTCTTAGTTTATCCATTGACCGTTCCAGATCCATGGGAATAAAAATAACTGATTAAAATTCAATGGCAAGTTTTTTCATTGCCGGGTCCGGGAATGAAAAGATGAAAAAGAATAGCCACAGAGGCACCATGTTAATGTAGTCAAGGCTTAAAAGGTTATAAAGGCAGATAAAATAGCTTAGTAAAAAGCCTTTAAACCTTTACTTCATTTTTATCCTTTATTGCCTTTTCTTTGTGCCTTAGTGCCTTGGTGGCTAACGTTTTGACAATTCTTCCGCCTTTAATAAAATTTTTGACTTTGAGTTTTAAATGATTATTTAAGAAAGTATCTTTTCAATGCGTTTCACTTGAAAAACCGGAGTAAAAACAGTCATGGAACATGTGTTGATTGTTATGGCCGTGCTTTTCAGCATCGGCGGTATCCTTGGATCGATCCTGCCCCTGCTTCCCGGCCCGCCTTTAAGCTATTTAGCCCTCCTCTTTTTACAGGGGGCGAAAAAAGGAACAGCTTTCAGTACAGGATTTCTTGTTCTGTTCGGGATGCTGACCCTTATCAGCCTGGTCCTGGATTATATCCTGCCCCTCATCGGTGCCAAATGGTACGGGGTATCACGATACGGCATGACCGGTTCTCTGACCGGCATGCTGGCGGGGATGTTCCTTTTTCCGCCTTTAGGCATCATACTTGGCGTTTTCACGGGTGCCGTCATAGGAGAGCTCATTGCCGGCAAGGACCGTTCAAAGGCCTTACAGGCAGGGCTGGTCACTTTTATCTCCAATGTCATATCTTTTTTTCTCAAGCTCTCATTATCCGTGATCATGGCTTTTTATTTATTCTTAAAATTAATTTAATCTTTCTGTTCAAGAACATATCGAGGATCGATGAAAGACCTTACAAAAGGAAATGAAGCCAAGCTGATCTTTTTTTTCAGCCTGCCCATGCTCATTGGCAATGTTTTCCAGCAGCTTTACACCACGGTGGACAGCATCATTGTCGGCAAATTCATCGGCAAGTCGGCTCTGGCTGCTGTAGGCGCCAGCTTTCCCGTGATCTTTTTCATGGTAGCCCTGATCTTGGGCATTTCCATGGGTTCCACGGTCCTCATTGCCCAGTATTTTGGAGCGCGTCAGATGAAGAAAGTACAGAGAACGGTCGAGACCAGCCTGGTCTTCCTTTTCTGGGCATCGCTTGTTATCACTGTGCTGGGGCTTATGTTCAGCGGTCCTATATTAAGGCTGATTCGCATACCGGATGATGTCTTTCCGCAGGCCCGGATATACCTGAACATTATTTTCAGCGGTATGATCTTTATGTTCGGGTATAATGCTGTCAGCGCCATTCTCAGAGGGCTGGGTGATTCCAAAACGCCGTTATATTATCTCATTATCGCTAATGTGGTCAATATTATCCTTGATCTGCTTCTTGTTGTCGTTTTCAAATGGGGCATCAAGGGTTCAGCCTGGGCCACGGTTATTGCGCAGGCTTGTTCCTTCATGATCGCTTTCATTCATCTGAGGCGGAAACACGAGATATTCCAGTTCAAGCTTACAGAAATGGTATTCGATAAAAAGATCTTTATCCTGGCCTTTCAGATAGGGTTTCCTTCAGCCATCCAGCAGGTCCTGGTGGCCGTGGGTATGATGGCCCTGGTCACCATTGTGAACGGATTCGGCGTCACAGCCATGGCGGGTTTTACGGCAGCCAGCCGTATCGATTCCTTTGCCGCCATGCCGGCCATGAACCTTTCTATGGCCCTGACAACGTTCACAGCCCAGAACCTGGGAGCTAAAATGGTTCACAGGGTTAAAAAAGGTTTTATCGCCACTCTGGTCATGTCCAGCCTGATCTCAGCAGGCATTACACTCTTTGTCGTGGTGTTCGGCTGGCATTTGATATCTGTTTTCACCGCAGATCAGGAAGTGATAAGGATCGGTACACGTTATCTTCTGATCGTCGGCGGATTTTATATCCTCTTTTCAACCATGTTCGTGGCCAACGGACTTCTCAGGGGAGCTGGCCAGACCGTGATCCCCATGTTCTCTACCATCCTGGCTTTGTGGGTCATCAGGATACCACTGGCAGCCCTGCTTTCCCGGAACATGGGAACAGACGGTATCTGGCTGGGCATCCCCATTGCCTGGTTCTTCGGCCTGGCTTTAAGCCTGGGTTATTATTTTACCGGCCGTTGGAAGAAGACCAAAGCCCTCTCTCATCTGGAAGAGGAGGTCCTGGAATTAAATCAAGGAGGCGCAGTATGAAAAGTCTTGTTGTTTTTTATTCCCGTACCGGAAGGACACGGAAGATCGCCGAACGCATCGCTTCCCGGCTCCAGTCTGAGAAAGAGGAGATCATAGACAGGAAGAAAAGAAGGGGATTCGTTGCCTGGTTCGTGGCCGGGGCTGATGCTGTCAGGAAAAAACTTACTGAGATCGAGGGGATCAAAAAAGACCCTTCTTCTTTTGATGTCGTTATTCTGGGCACGCCGGTTTGGGGTGACAGCATGGTACCTGCACTCCGGACCTACATTACTCAGTTCAGGGACAAGATAAAAAGAGTTGCTTTTTTTTATTGCAGCGGCGGTACGGAAGGAAGTCAAAAGATCTTTCCTGACATGGAGGAACTGACAGGAAGAAAACCCGTTGCTACAGTTCATTTCGGTGTGTCAGAAATCGGAAAAAAGGATTTTCCGGATAAGATAAAAAAATTCAGCGATGATGTGAGAAAAACCGTTAAATAAGGATCATTATATTATTTCTGAGCCTGTTTCCTCAACTGGTCGGCGTTACTCCACTGTTTTTCCGCGGGTTTCTTGGCCAGGCTGGCTGTCAGCTTCAGGGATTCTTCCTTTACCTGTTTGGAGAGCTTCTTGTCCGCGTCATATTCCTTGCCCATGGCCTTGGCTTTGGGCAGGCCTTTCCCTTTCTTGTATTCCAGCACCTGGTTGTTGTTCACAACAGCTTCACGCAGGAAATCAAGCATCATCTCGTTGTCGTCCTTGGATATCCCCTGTTCGCCCACCAGGTCCTTCACGATGAGCTTGCCTTCGAACACAGCCACGTACGTGGTCTCCTGGTCTTTTACGTCCACCATCAGTTCGGTCCCGCGTACCCCGGCTACGGCCGTAGGCGTATAAAAATCGTAAGTGTTCTGGTCTTTCTTCAGCTTCTTGCACGAGGCAATGACCTTGCCCATGATGTTGATCCTGGATTCGGATTTCAGGATCTTTTTCTTTGTGTCATAGGAGAGGAGTGATATCTCCACAGTGGAATTCTGGCTGACGCGCATGATGGAGCCGTTGGCGAACGCGATGTTGAGCCAGGAATCCGCGCCGGTCTTGATGATGTCCTTGGCTTTGACGGACATGCCCACCACAGGCTTGGCCCATTTTGCCGAACCGGCCGGGAGTATCTGGACATCTCCCTTGAAGAGCATGACAATGGCTGCCACGGATACTGATTCTTTGGTTCCGGCAGCCAGCACAGGTGCCAGCATAAGGGAGATGAGAAGTACGATAACAAGCTTTTTCATGA
>JAQTRT010000128.1:7426-8709 GCA_028711675.1 bacterium
GAATAGATGAGCTTTAACTGCTTGGTGGGCCGGGTATGCAGGGCCAGAATGCCCACGAACAGGTCTTCTGTGTCCTTGTAAGTTCCGGAAGCGTCCTGTTCGCCGAAAGGCCTGTTGGTGTAATTTCCGTTGCCGTCAAGGTCCTTGTACCAGGTGTATTTGGATGAAGCATCAATGATATTATAGTTCAGGACTGTGATCAGTCTGTTATCCCCTATATCCATAATAGGCCTGAGTGTGATGCTGATATTGGGTGAATTGTCGCTTTCCACCCTTACCTGGGCGTTCTTGTCGTTCGTGAACTGGGTCTCGTTGTATTCTCCTTCCATGCTCATGAAACCCATATCAAACGAGAGATCAAGAGAGGAAAAGATGGCCAGGTCTTTGATAACCGCACCGATGGAAAGATGGTGGTCTGAAACAGAGCGTTTTGTATCATACGAACCGTCATTAGGCACGTTCGATATCCAGGTCAGGCTTCCTGATTCCTCGTCCGAATTATCGGCATAGGTAAATTTAACGCCCACGGACAGGGAATCCGTTATTTTTCTTCCCAGAAGTATATCAATGTGATTGAGAACGGTTAAAGCTGAAAGATCGGCTCCGGGCACGTTCAGGTTGCCATTAATAGTACCGAGTTGGCCGGGTACGGAAGAGAATGTAAATCCGGGACCCAGTGTGGTAAAGGAATTGATCTTTGTTATCGTGGTCAGGTAATTTGCGGCTTTTCCTGTATAAGGCCTGCCCAGAAAGATACCGAGTTTAAATTCCAGGGGAAGGCGGACCGTTGCCCCGCCCCAGACCTCCCCGGCTTTCCATACCTCGCCGTATGCAGTACCGTAATTCATGATCTGTGACGGGTTGAAGAAGATATTAAAATCGTTCTGGATGACCGAGTTGGGCACACCAAAGGCTGTTGTCGTTGTATCAGGCGTGCTGCCGGGAACCAGGGTAAGGAGAGGGTTGGCCGGGTCCTGGGTATCTCCGTCCCCATCCAGATAATCGTCCCCCTCTGTGGTGTAATTGCACCATCCTGACGATAGGGAGAACATAATGATTAATGAACAGAAGAAAAGCGTTGATTTTTTTTTCATGATGATTACCTCGCTGTTGATTTTTTATTTCTGAGCCTGTTCCCTCAACTGGTCGGCGTTACTCCACTGTTTTTCCGCGGATTCCTTGGCCAGGCTGGCTGTCAGCTTCAGGGATTCTTCCTTTACCTGTTTGGAGAGCTTCTTGTCCGCGTCATATTCCTTGCCCATGGCCTTGGCTTTGGGCAGGCC
>JAQTRT010000129.1 GCA_028711675.1 bacterium
AGCTTGTTCTTGATGGAGTGTATTTCATTCTTATAGGAACCGTTATACAGGTCCGTGCGTCCGATACAGGCCTGCATGATGGTATCGCCGCTGAAAAGATATTTATCCTCGAGGAGGATACAGACACTGCCTCTGGAATGGCCGGGTGTGTGGATGATCCTGAACTTCAAGTCCAGGAAACTGAGCTCCTGCTTATCCTCCAGAAACTGGTCCGCGGCCAGGGGATCGGCATGGAAACCGAACACAAGGCCGCCGTTCTTCCCCGCGTCCGTAAGCATATCCTGTTCCAGTTTATGGCAGAAGACCCGGGACTTGAAGGTCTCTACAAGCGGAGCACAGCCCATGATATGGTCGAAATGGCAGTGGGTCAGGAGGATGACAGGTATGGTATCGCAGTGCGCCCTGATCTCGCTTAAAATCAGTTCTTTTTCCCGTTCCAGGAAACCGGGATCGATGATGATGCCGGACCTGTTCCTGATGACGAGGTACATGTTCGTATCCAGAAAGCCCACGGTATATGATTTGATCGTATAGTCTTCCATTGGTTCTCTTCTTTAAAAGAAAATACAGGATTTTTTTTAAAAGTCAAATGGATTAAAATAACCGGCTGTAATCACCATACCTGAAGGTATGGTGCTACCAAAATACATAGGTTACGATAGATCGATACACCTAATAGTGCAGCGCTACTTGGTACGCCACCGTTAAAAATTACTTGCTTTGCGAAATAAAAAAGATAAAATAGGACTCTATGCCGAGAAGAAAAAAAAGCTCTTTTCACCAGCAGAAGATACTTGTCATCACCGTAATGGCAGTGATCTTACTGGATAAACTGACGAAGATCCTGGTAAAATCCACGTTCCAGCTTGGGGAAAGCCGCAGGGTCCTGGGAAATTTTTTTAAACTGACCTATATCGAGAACCAGGGCATCGCGTTCGGGCTCTTCGCGGACTGGAACCATCCTTTGAAAGCCGTGCTTCTGCTGGTGCTGTCGCTTGTAGCCCTTGTTTTTATTATCCATATTTATCTGAAGTCCAGGAAGACCCCCTTGCTTCAGATGAGCTTCGGACTCATCCTGGGCGGCGCTTTCGGCAACGTGTATGACCGTATCATTTACAAAAGGGTGGTCGATTTCCTGAATTTCGGCATTGCCCATTACCGCTGGCCTTTTTTCAATATCGCGGACTCGTCCATCACAATCGGCGTGATCATCCTGATGATCGTGACGCTTTTTTATGAGGAAAAGCTGCAATGAGACCTGTGCTTTTTCTTATCCCGAAATTTTCACTTACAGTGTATCTTGTCCTGCTGGGCGCTGAATTTCTGCTTTTCAGCATGCTCTTCTTCCTGCTCCGGAAGCGGTATGATGAAGTGAAGAAGCTTAAATCGGACCTGGCCGGTTATTTTATCTTTTTTCTGGTCATCATCACCCTCCTTTTCTTTTTCGGGCCGTTCCCGGTCAGGACGTACGGAGTGGCTGTGGCCATTGGATTCCTTTTCGCCATCATGGTGGCGAGCCGACTGGCCGGGAAGATCAATGTTTCATCCTCTCCTATCTTTGACATGGGAATTTATATTCTGGCCGGCGTGATCGCGGGATCACGGATCTTTTATGTCATTTTCTATGACTGGAGCTATTTTATCGAAAATCCCCTGAGGTTGTTCGCCATCTGGGAGGGCGGGCTTGTTTTTTACGGCGGATTACTGGGCGGGATCCTGTGCGGGGTATATTATATCCGGAAGGCAGGACTGGATATACTGAAAATCGCCGATGTCGTCGGTGTAGCCCTGGGAGTGGGGTATTTTTTCGGCAGGCTGGGCTGCCTGGGATACGGATGCTGTTATGGAAAGACCGCGCCTGACAGTTTCCCGTTCAGGATACATTTTCCGGCCATAGGCAGTCCTCTGACAGGTTATACGCCTGCTTTCGCCGACCATCTTGAACAGGGGCTTGTCACGGTCCATTCCGGCCATTCCCTGTTCGTTTACCCGGTCCAGATCATGGAAAGCCTGAGCGGTTTATTCCTCTTCCTTCTTCTTCTCTTTTTATATCAAAAGAGGAAGTTCAACGGGCAGATCGCGGCCTTTTTCCTTCTTTTTTATTCTGTTCTCCGTTTTGCCATAGAGTTTCTCAGGACCGAGCCTGTGTTCCTGGGCATTACGACGTCCCAGTGGATAGGGGTTCTGGTGTTCCTGTCCGGCCTTTTCCTGTACAAATGGGCGAGAAAGAAAAATCTTTCAGGGGCATAAAGTATGAACGGTCCCCTGGCATCAGGCGGAGAATGAGATTGTTTGATTCCTTAAAGATATATTCTTCTTATCGTAACTATTACAGCATCAAAGAGGTCATCAAGGACCTTCTGGATTTTCTTTTTTTTATTTTGCTCAGACCTTTCTCCCGGCTCCATACTCTGCGCTGGGAACAGTATCAGAAAAAGAACACGGTCAAGAATGTCCTGATCGTGTTCTGGGGCGCCGCCGGAGATATGATCACCTCATCCGCAGCCATCAAGGCTGTCAGGGACGCGTATCCCGGGTCCTGTATCACGTTCCTGGGGAGTTCTTCCGTGTTCCAGCTTTTCCCCGGCCAAAAGGCTGTTAACAGGTTCATTGATTATGATAAAGCACGCAGGGAGAGCATCTTCCGTCTTATCAGGGAGATCAGAAAGATAAAATATGATCTGGCCGTCAATCTGAAGTGGAGCTCGGACCGGGCTGCTTTCATGGTCAGGGCCAGCGGAGCCAGGTTCACGGCCGGTTCAGGCCCGAGGCACTGGCAGCTCTTTTATCATTTAAAAGCAAGGCCGGCCTATACCACATCGCACCAGGTCGAGCGTTTTATCCGGATCGCCGAAGCCCTGGGCATAGAACGGAAAGGCCTGAGGCCCGTGATCGAACTGAGCCGGGAAAGCCGGCGAATGGCCGGGACATTCTGGAAACAGAAGCTGTTGAACGGGAAAAAAGTGATCATGGTCCATCCGGGAGCCAAGGAAGAATATAAGCGCTGGCCTGTCCGGAATTTCACGGAACTGGTCAGGCAACTGGTCCGATCATATCCTTATCCTGTGATTGTGGCCTGGGGCCCGAAGGAGCATGAACTGGCCCTTTCCCTGCAGCGGGAAATAAGGTCGGACAGGGTCATTGTATGCCCCGAAACCAGGAATAACAATGAACTGGCCGGCTTCCTTAAGCTGTGCAAGCTCTTCACCGGGAACTGTTCCGCGCCCATGAACGTGGCAGTGGCAGTGGATACCGCATCTGTCGTGATCATGGGGCCGAATAATCCCGTGGTCTGGCCGCCGTTCGGAGCCAAGCATCGTTTTGTTATTCCGGATGTACGCTGTAAAAAATGCACTCTCCCCTGTCAGGAAAAATATATCTGCCAGACCAGTATCAGGGTGGAAAGCGTCCTGGACGCTGTCAGGGAAGAATTAGACCAACGGGTCTGAAATAGTCTGAGAGTGATTAATAAAAAGGGTATAAAGGCAATAAAGGCTGTAAAGGTAAAGACCTTGTCAACAGAGTTTTTTTTGCTTTTATAGCCTTTAAAAACTCTACAGCCTTTCAAGCCTCTATTACCTTCTCTTGGTGTCTTTGTATCTTGGTGGCAGCCTTTTTTCCTGCAGGTCCCTACAGGATACCCGAGAAGATCAGGTACATGATGAGGATGGCCAGAAGGAATGTGATGGCGCCCACGAGCCAGATGAAATAATCCTTGGTCTGGCCGACGGAAGAGGATTTAACAGGTATCTTCTTTGTGGCTTTATCCGGGCTCTCGGCCGCGGCAGCCGAGGTTTTTATCCGTTCTTCGTTCAATTCATATTTCTTGACCTTGACCTTTTCCCTTTCCACGTTCTTACCGTAGATGCCGGGTCCGATCTCCACTAAAAGCTCGTATTCACCCAGGGAATTCTGGATGATATCCTTCACCACTGATTTCAGGGGGATGATCTCGCCGTTGGGCCCGCGTGCATTCAGGAGATCGATGAAATAATTCCCTTTTTCCGTCGTGGCATCAAGCTTGATCATGATCATTTCGTTGGCTGTAATATCATAGATGGGGATACCGCTCACCGGCGCGAGGACCAGGTTGATGGGAAGGATCACAGCTCCGTCCTCGACCTTATAACGCGATTCCTGGATCTTCCGGACCTCTTCACGCTCTTTAGCTTCCCGTTCCTCTTTCTCTTTCCGGGCTCTCTCGTCCTTGACGCGGATAATATCCGTATAGCTGACCTTTTCCGCCTTCACTTCCACGGAGAGGGATTTATCCAGAACGCCCTTGGAGATGATGCCCATGAGGGTGTGTTCCACCTTGTGGAGGTTATTGGTGTTGATGGCATCGATGAACTCATCGATGATATCGGCCTTGATGGTATTGAGGAGAAGGAGCTGCAGGTCATTGGATGTGTTGGCAATGGTCTCGCCCTGCCATTTGAACTGGATGATCTTTTCTTCGAACAGGTTCCAGGGTGAGGACGGACTCAGTTCATACACAGAACTGTAATGTGAAGCAGCCACGAATACGTTATCAATGGCTTTCTGGGACAATGACAGGAAAAGTATGAAAAGGCCGAATTTATTGCTGTTAGCGCCTTTAAACCGGCCTTTTATAAGAAAATAACTTTCAAGGTCCTGAGGCTGCTTTTCTATCATATCCTTTCTCTTAATGATGTGATCAGTCTGAAATAATTTTTATCAGGATTAACAGGATGAATTTTTTTTGTTTTTTCTTTTCTCTTATATTAAATTTAAAACGATAACCCCAGACTGAGGGAATAGGTCATGGCCGGGATGAACTGGACCTCGGCAGTCACTACTTTCAGCAGTTTCAGGCCCACACCCAGCAGGAATGCCGTGTTATCCATGGTAAATTCTTCTGAGGTACCCATGGCTTTCAGGCCTTTTGTCGTCAGGGACGTGTTGTTCAATCCCAGTGTCGCATACGGTGTGACCAGGGGAATGGCTGTCAGCGCGCCGATGATCGTGCCGCCAATGGAATTTACGTCAATAAAGGGGAAATCCCTCAGCATGTGGTAATGGATCAGCATCTTGATGCTGATAACGGGTATGAAAGTGGGTTCCCAGCCTGCGCCGAACCCGATGATCTTCATTGTTTTTCCTTCATAGGGGAAACCTATGCCGCGGAAAAAAGCATTGATCCCGAAGGCGGGTATCCGGATGCCCAAATAAGCAAAGGGCAGGGGAAGGACCGACAGATCGATATCTTTTAACACACCTTCATTCTTGATAGATACGGCATTGAACTGTATCCCGAAGGAGAGGATCTTTCCGGAAACCGGGGCATAGATCCCTGAATTTAAACCGGACGTGAACAGATCCAGGACCGGGGCAACCTGTTTCTCTGCTTCTGCTTTGATCATTGTTTCTATTTGTTCAAGACTGAGAGGGTCTTCAGCATTAAGAGACAGGCTTGAGAGGAAAATCAAAGAGAGAATTAACGCGATTTTTTTCATTAAAGAACCTCCAATAAATCAATATTTGGTTAAAAAGTATATATTTATATTTATTTGTCAATAATTTTTTTCAGCCTAATTTTTTATATTTTTTCTTTACTTTTAAGGTGAATTTTATATAATAGTAATGAAATTTATTGAAAAACGGCTGAAGGATCACAATATAAGAAGCCGGTAAAGGTCCAAAAAGAGGTGCGGTAATGAAAAAAATACTGGAGATTCTCCTTCCTGTTATCCTGTCCCTTCACTGCTCGAAAAGCGATGAGACAGTGATGAGCCGGAACACGTACACGACCAACGGCCCCCGTTCCGCGGGCGATATGCTGATTTATTCCATGAGGAGCGAACCGACCACGCTCAATCCCATTACAGCCACGGATACGTATGAGTCCATCATCAACAGCTTTATCTATGAAGCGCTCATCGAACGGGACCCTGTCACCTTTGAATGGAAACCTCTCCTGGCCCATAAATGGGAGATCTCGCAGGATAAATTAAAATATAAATTTTACCTGAGGAAGGGGATCAAATGGCATGACGGCAGGGAATTTACGGCTGCTGACGTGCTCTTCTCTTTTAATAAGATAAAGGACCCGAAAGTGGATGCTCCGGCACTCAGGAATTATTATAAGGACGTGAAAAAACTTGATGTACTGGATGAATATACGGTTGAATTTACATACAGCAAGCCTTATTTTATGGCTCTGGAGTTCTGCGGCGGCATGCCTATATTACCCGCGCATATCTTCGGCACAGGCGATTTCAACAAACACCCGAACAACCGGCATTCCGTGGGCACCGGGCCGTATGTCTTTGAAAAATGGGAAACCCTCAAGCAGATCGTCATTAAAAGGAACACCGCATACTGGCGGAAAGAAAGGTCCTCTTATCTGGATAAGATCGCGTTCAAGATCATTTCGGATGATACGGTCCGGCTGCAGCTCCTGAAAAAAGGGAATATGGATACAGCTGAATTAAGGCCTATCCAGTGGGTCAAGCAGACCTCTTCGTCCAGGTTCAATAAAAAATTCAGGAAGCTCAGTTTCTACACCCCTTACTACAATTACATAGGGTGGAACCTGAGAAAGCCGTATTTTTCCGACCGCAACGTGAGGGAAGCCCTGACCCGGCTCCTGGACAGGACTTCTATTTTGAAAAATCTGCTTTACGGCCTGGGTGAAACCACGACCGGGCCTTTCTATATTTTCAGCAAGGATTACGACCCTTCCGTCAAGCCGTATGATTACGACGTGAAGAAAGCCATGGAACTGCTGGCCCGGGCAGGCTGGAAGGATTCGAACAACGACGGTATCCTGGACAAGGACGGCGTGGATTTCAAGTTCACTTTCCTCATCGCCAACGGGTCCACGTTCGCCGAACAGCTGGCCACCATCCTTAAGGAAAATTACCGTAAGGTCGGGATCGTCATGGAGATCAAGAAACTGGAATGGGCTTCGTTCATCCAGCATATCGAGGACAGGAAATTCGACAGCGTGAGCCTGGGATGGAGCATGGGTATCGAGACCGACCCTTACCAGCTCTGGCATTCCACGCAAACGGAGAGGGGCTCTAACTTCGTCGGTTTTAAAAATGCGCGCGCTGATGAGCTGATCGAGAAGGCCAGGTCGGAGTTCGACGAAACGAAACGGAGGGAGATGTACCGGGAACTCCACAGGATCATAGCGTTTGAACAGCCTTATACGTTCCTCTTCTGCTCCAAGAGCCTGGTTGCCGTGGAAAAAAGGTTCCAGAACACAAAGACCTATAATGTGAGACCGGGCGTTGATATTACGGAATGGTGGGTGCCTCCCTCATTGCAGGTCTGGAAGAACGTGCTGCAGTAGCGGCGTACCTTGTAGCACCACACCTTCAGGTGTGGTGATTACCGGGTAAACGGCAGGTCTAAAGACCTGGTGCTACGGACCCGGCGCTACATCGGAAAATATTTGGTTTTCGTAGCGGCGTACCTTTAGGTGCGCCGATCGATTACCGGTTATCCGGGATTTATTAAAAATATTATTCATGAAAGGGATACAATGAAAATTCTGATCATCAATCCTCCGCGCGTGGACGGATATCCGGTCGTGCGGGAAGAGCGGTACGAGCACAAGGACATGGGCTCTGTTTACCCGCCTCTTAATTTATTGTACACGGCCGCTGTCCTGGAAAAGGACGGCCATGATGTTTCGTTGATCGATGCCAACGGCTTTGATATCCCGTTTGACGAACTGGCCGGGAAGATGGACGAGTTCAGGCCCGGGGCTGTCATTACACGCTGCGGGTTCGATACCCAGGAGCAGGATGTAAAGGTCCTGGAGTATGCCAAAAGGAAGTTCAATGCAAGGACCATCATCCGGAACAAGATCATCTCGGACGTGGAAGGCCTGAAAAAAAGTTTTCTCCTGAAATACCGGTTCATCGATATTTTTATCAATTATGAGACAGACCTTCTTATCTCGAATGTCATCAAAGGCCTGGACAGGGATTGGGCCGCTGTCAGGGGCATCTCCTTCCTTAAAGGAGAGGAGATGGTCACTACCGAAGGGATCAGCATTGACGCAATGAACATCGATAACCAGCCGTTCCCTGCGTATCATCTGCTCCCGAACCTGAAACCCTATCATACGGGCGTCCTGGACCCTCCCTTTGCCCTTGTTATCACGTCGCGGGGCTGCCCTTTCCAGTGCTCGTTCTGCGCTTATGCAAAAATGGGATGCCGTATCCGGAAAGCCGAGAACGTTCTGGAGGAACTGAAATATCTCAGGAAAAAGTTCGGCCTGAAAAGCTTCCTGTTCTTCGATGATTTGCTGGGATTCAATAAAAAAGAGTTCATCAGGCTCATGGAGCTGATGATACGGGAGAAGCTGAAACTGAAATGGGTGAGCTGCACAAGGGCCAATCTTATCACGGACGAGATGCTGGGTTTAATGAAGAAAGCAGGCTGCCGGGAAATGGCTATCGGCATAGAATCAGGTTCGGAGAAGATACTGAAAAGCATACGGAAGGGCATTACCCTGGATGACATCAGGCAGGCAGCAAAGCTTCTCCATAAGCATAGGATACTCTTTTACGGCATGGCCATCATCGGCCTGCCGGGCGAAACACGTGAGACCATTGAAGAGACCATCCGGTTCATCAGGGAAGTGGACCCGTTCTATACCCAGTTCTGCTTTGCCACGCCTTTCCCCAATACCGGCATATATT
>JAQTRT010000130.1 GCA_028711675.1 bacterium
AGAGCCCGGCTTTCACTTTTTTCCAGAGGATAGGGCTGAGCTTGTATCCCACCAGGCGGTCCAGAATGCGCCTGGCCTGCTGGGCGTTCACGAGACTGGTATTGATTTCATGGGGGGCCTTGATGGACTCCATGATGGCGTCCTTGGTTATCTCGTTGAAAACGATACGCTTGATGTTGGGATTGGACTCCTTCAGCGCGTTGGCCAGATGCCAGGAAATGGCTTCACCCTCCCTGTCCGGGTCAGCGGCCAGCAGAACCTCCTTGGCGCCAGCAGCTTTCTTTTTCAGGTCTTTCAGTATGCTGAGCTTGCCCTTGATCACCTTGTACTCCGGCTGGAAATTATTCTCGATATCCACGGCCAGCCTGGATTTTGGCAGATCGATAAGGTGTCCTTTGGAGGAATCCACAATATACTCCGTACCCAGGTATTTGTTGATGGTCTTGGCTTTTGACGGGGATTCAACGATGACTAAGATCTTTTCTCTTTGTGCCATAATAGTCCTTTTAATTGATTTGCTGGTAATAGAAACGGGATGAATGAGCCGATTTCTTGAACAGGATGCGGTGAATCAGTTCTTCCAGGTGTTCGGTATCTAAAATGTGGTTGTTTTGTTCGATCTGGCTGAGGATATCCTCCAGATCCCGGGAGGAAAGATTATCATTGTAGTAATGTTCCAGAAGAAGCCTGTGGGCTTCTGAGGTCATCTTGTATTTTTCTCTGTCGGTCAGGATACGGATCTTCCGGCTGATGGTCCGCTCTTCGCCGTCTTCGTCATGATGTTCCCGGATCTTCTTGATGATGAACTCGAAAGCTTCATCGATCTGATCGATCTTATAGCCATGCTTCAGGAGACGCATGACGATGTTCTTTTCCGTATCCTCGGAATCATCGACGCTCAACAGTTCCTTGATAATAAGATCCACGATCTTATCAAAATTCTTCATTTTTCCCCTCCCAATTACTTATCAAAGGCAACAAAGGCTGTAAAGGTTATAAAGATTATAAAGGCAAATCCTTCCTGCCTTTACAGCCTTTATAACCTTTCAGGCCTTTATGGCCGTCCTAAGGTCCATTTGTTCTCAATATAAAATTCCGCATAATCATACAAATCACTCCGTTAATCTGAATTTATGGCCGGGGACCTGTTCGATAAAACCTTTGATCTCCAGCATCATAAGGCTCTGTTCCAGCTGATTGATCCGTATCTTAGTCTTATAGTAGATCTCATCCACTCCCACGGGCTCAACATCGATATGCTTCAGGATCACCTTTTCCTCGGTGTTCAGGACATCTTTCTTTTCGGATGAGGGGGGCTTCCGGGATGCCACGGCCTGAACGCTCACAGCAGGCAGATGGAATTCCTCCAGGATATCATTCACATTCTGTATCAACCGGGCCCCGTCCTTGATGAGCCGGTTGGTCCCCTCGCTCATCCTGCTCGTGACCGGACCGGGTACAGCAAACACTTCTCTTCCTTGTTCCAGGGCATAAGAAGCCGTGATAAGGGCTCCGGACCTGCTCCCTGCCTCCACCACAACCGTGCCTGCGCTCAATCCGCTGATGATCCTGTTCCGTCTGGGGAAATTATACCGCTCAGGTTTTTGCCCCAGGGGGAATTCCGAGATTACGGCGCCGTGCCGGGATATGGAATGGTATAATTCCTTGTTCTCATCAGGATAGATCCAGTGAAGGCCGGAACCCAGGACCGCGATGGTCTGTCCGGACGCTTCGATGGCGCCTTTATGTGCGCAGGTATCGATGCCCAGTGCCATGCCGGATACGATCGTAAACCCGTTTCCTGCCAGTTCGCGGGCCAGGCGCAGCGCAACCTGGTTCCCGTCCCGGCTGGAATCCCGTGATCCCACGATGGAGATCGACCGGCCTTCCGGCAGATTTCCCTTGCAGTAAAGCAGGAGAGGAGGATCAAATATCTTCCTGAGGAGTTCCGGGTATTTACTGTCCCGTATGGTGATGACCTCCATATCCTTCTCATTCCCTGCCAGTTCCAGCTCTCTTTCCGCCTGGGCCAGATAGAACTTCTGATGATCCTTTAATTTCTTTAAAAAATTCCGTTCCGCTCCGCTCATCTTGCTGAAACGAGGAGAATCGAACAGTTCCCGGATATCCTTGACTTTCCCGTACAGGGAATAAAGAGTGCCGGGACTCGTATCCTCGATCAGGTTCAAGGCTAAAAAATATTTTTTTTCATCCTTGTTCACATGTTCTCCTGCATTTCTCTTAAGATCCGCTGGATATTATCCTTTACCTGTTCGTGCCGGGGGTCCCTGTCTTTCAGCAGGGAAAGAAGGGCTTTGTAAAATTCCAGGGATTTACCGGGCTCGCCCAGTTCATAATAGAACCGTGCAAGGGCAAAATGGGCGTCCACGTTCTTGGGATCCCGTTTTAAAACTTCAGCCATATAACCAATGCCTTTATAATAATCCTTATAGACCCAGAAATAAATGACACCCAGACCGTAATAACATTCCAGGATCTCCGGGGAAAAACCAAGGGCGACCTTGTATTCCTCCTCGGCTTTCCGGGTCAATTCCATCTTTTGAGCTTCATCCGTGGTGGTCCGGCTCAACTGGCTGTAACAGATGGCCAGACGGTAATGTATCTCCCCGGAAACGGGAAGGATGGCAACGGCCTTTTGGTAATACGCCAGGGCATCGTTGAAATGATCCAGGTTAAAATGGTACTTGCCGAGTTTGCGGTAGAGCAAACCCTGGTTCTCCCGGGCTTCCACTTTCATCTGGACGATCTCTTCATACTTCTCTACGGCTTTTTCCCAGTCCTCGGCTTTCTTGCTCTTGGCCAGGCTCTGGGCATTCCTGAACTTCCTTTTTAATGAATTCTCGCATGCCATTAAAAGGGAACAGCATAAGAGAAGTAAGATCACATTTCTTTTCTTCATTTACACGTTCCTCTCCAGGTATTCGAGAAGGTCTTTTTTTCGGAAACGGCGGTGCTTGCCCGTACCGATACGGTAACTTTTTATCACATTGATCTTATTGAGCCGTCTTATCGTGCTGTTACTTACGCCCAGGATCTCTGAAGCTTCAGTGACAGTAAGCATCCTCTCCAGTTCTTTCTCTAAGAGTTTTTGTTTCAAGTCTTCTTTAATATCCATTTTTGCCACCTTCAGAAAAGAATACTATTATATCGGTAGCTTTGAATAATATCTTACAACATTTTACAACTTATGATAACTTATGACAACTTAGAACAACATAATATAATTTATACTAAGATATAATAAGCTTATATAACTTAAAATTATATTTTATTAATTTTTATTGTCAAGTAAAAAATAAGCTTTTTTACAAAAAATTTTAACATTTTTAAAAAAATAGCAAAAACATTAAAAAAAGCAGATTTTTTAATGTTTTTTAATAATAAATGATTATTATAAAACTGAAGAAAAGAGTGAGATTATTCACCCTGAAAGGATTTGCAATGATAATCCAGGTCTTTTATAAAAGTCCACAATTAAATATGAATTATGAAGTCATATGGAGTACTGTCAAATTTGTTGAAAGACAATGATTTAATCAAGAGGTATAAGTATCCTGTCCCCGATCTTTAATTCATCCTTGACCCCGCCGAAATTCGTGGCAAAGTTGGCGAGATTGATCTTATATGCCCAGTTACCGATATCAGTTTTCTGGAATTTTTCTTGTTTTAAATAATTCCTTAAAACCTTCTCGGAGATCACCCAGACACTGTCCCCTGCTTCCACGATATACACACCATACCTTTTATTCCCGATCTGTTTGATCCCGGCTTTAAAGAATCCCGGATCGCCTTCCTGAATCCCGGATTTTCCACTGATTGTCCCGGTTTCCTGCAGGCGTTCCGGGGCAGGCTCATTTTCAGAAGAGAGGGCACCAGTCCTGCTGTGATCTGCTGCTTTCTGTTTTTTCTCATTCCCGGGACCGCAGCGGGCAAGCAGGAAAAGAATAATAAAAAAAATCGCTATTCTTTTCATTTTTACCTCCCCCTGTATTCAACATTTGTGATCGAAACTTTTCCGGTCCGGAGAAAATCTTCTTGAAGCAGGATGATCTTATCCCCCGGAGTGATCTGGTCCTGGTATTTCCTGTATATCTTGATCAGATCCTTCTTTTTACTGTCATTGAATATCTTTAAGGCCAATTCCTCTTTGGTGGTCTCCTCTTCAACCCGGAAATAAGGTATGTTGATCCTTTGTTTCGGGAAGATCAGGTCTTCATCGCTTAAGCGGTTATACTGGGCCAGAGAATGGATGAACGGTGCGAGCCGTGCCCAGACATACGGCATCTGCAGTATTTTAGAGATGATCCGGCACATCGTATCCCCGTTATACACATGATAGATGACCAGGTCTTCCTGCTCTACATCGCTTGTTCTTTTCTGGGTCTCTATCTCGGTCTTCATCACGATCTCACCCGGTCCTGTCCGGAACATGATATTGGTCTTCAGGCCCTCTGACACGGCCATGATCATTCCGTTGGAGACAGCTTGTTCGAAATGAAGCGTAATGGATTGGTCCTGCCGGTTGAGGATATAGTTGGTCCGGTCATCCCGGACCGTCCATTCGACCCGGGCTTTCTGGATCACATTATCATTCCTGTCCAGAGTATAAGAATCGAACTGATGGTCTGCCTGGGGCTTCAAGACCAGCGGGCCTGAAACGAATTTATCAGCGTAAGAAACCCCGATCTTCCCGGGAGAGCCGGGGACGACCCTGACGCGTATTGTTTTTCCCGGGAGTTCAGCGGTCATCTGGCCCGGATCAGTGCTCTGGGCCGTGATCTCGCCCTCTCCGACCTTGTCCGGGATAAAGACCGAATAATAATCAGGATGGTCCGTGCTTAAAGTTCCTGTGATTTCCTTTAAAGACCAGGCACATGCCGGTTCCCTGATGATGTTCCTGTATCTGTCCGTCAGGAATGCGTAAATTTTTTTCGGCTCATCCGACCGGATGATGAAAAAATTCGTGCTTTTCCTGTTGGAAACATCTGAAAGGAAGAGTTCCCGGGCCGGTCCGGGAGTGATCTGGATGAGAAAATTGGTTTGAGCCCAGACCTTGGGATGGCTGAGGTCGATACGGACCACCTGGTCCGCATTGGTAAAGGCCACCGGCAGCATGTTCTTTTTCGCAAAACGTCCCTGGATCTCCCTGGAACGGACCCTCCAGTCCACTTCATAAAGGCCCAGCATGTTCTTTTTATTTCCGAAACCCGCAGCATATAGCGATACTTTATCGCCTGCTCTCAGCGTAAGCCGGTTCCAGACCGAAAAATTCGTATCAGGTGAATTTACTATATATATATACTGCGCCATGCCGGGAAGCACGCTGATGATACCGGTTTCATCCGTTCCGGTCCCTTTTTTTTCAATTTTAATCGTGCCGTAGGTATTGGCTTTTTTAGGCTTGAATGTGAATTCCCTGCTGTTCTGGACACGGACAGGGTCCAGAAGCTGTGTAGTCTGCCAGTCCACGGCCACACCGCCGATACGGTTATTGTTCTTATCATACCCTGTAGAATAAACAGTGATGGATTCATCCGTGGTCAATTTGACCGCATACACTTCTTCGCTGTTCCTCTCCGGGCCGTATTCCACCTGGATATAATCCAGTTTACCGGGACGGACGATAATATTGGAAAGGACCATCGCGTATCCGTTCTTGGCTTTCAGAAAGAGCCTGCCGGACCCGGCCCGGCTGGAGGAAAAATCGAATGCCGAGGAGTTATTCTGCGTAAGATTGTCAATGCTCCCCCCGGTATGCCAGTTCACCGGTACATCGCCGATATAAGTATTGTTCTTATCATAACCGGCGGCATACAATCTTATGGTGTCGTCCGATGTGATCTCCAGTTGCATGACCGGGCTTCCCATGCCGAAAGCGTCATTCAGGCCCTTAACATATTTCAGCTTGCCCCTCAGAACGCTGATGGTCCCGGTTTCCGCCCGGGTATCTTTGTCCAGACTGGCCGTGATCTTTCCTTTCGTGTCGAAAGTGGAAGGTGCATATTTGATCTCTGTGCACTTCTCCTTATTGGTAATGGCGTCCAGTGTGCCGGTCGTGCCCCATTCCACTTCAACCGGACCGATGTATTTATTCTCCCCGTCATATCCCAGGGCGTACAGGGATATCTCCTTGTCCGTGGTGAGTTTCAGATCCTTGATCTGCCGGCCGTCGTCAGCGGATTTATCCTTGATCACGATATGGACCTTGATACACTCATAGGAGAGCTGAAGATAATACAAAGCTTTTTTATGGCGCGGGTTAATGAGCAGCGTATTCTTAAAATAAGGGATAGCCTTCTCGCACTGGCCCTGGTTGAACTGGGCCAGACCCAGGTAATAATTCTTCTCCATATCCTGGTACTTGGTGAAGGCCTTTTCAAAATAAATCTTGGCCTTCTGATGGCTGGGCTCTATTTCCAGGACCTTTTTCCATTCCTGGGTAGCGCTTTTAAAATCCCGCTGGATGTAATAATTCACTCCTTTCTGAAAAAAGGATTCTAGAAGCTTCTCTCTGCTCATGGAGACACCGGTCTGTGCAGCCAGGAAAGGAGAAAGAACAGGCACAAAGATCAGTATCAGTATTAAAGGAAGGGTCTTTTTCATTCTTTTCAAGATAAACATTATAAAATCAATTTCCAATATTTTAATACCCCGGACGGCCCCCGGCTTTATTTCACTGCCACGGAAATACCGTCGAACAGGATACCGGGAACAAGGAACCTGGAATAAGAATACCGTTCCTTTTCCACGTTCAATATTTTATTGAAAAAATCGAAAAAGTTACCTGTGATCATGGTATCCTTTATCCTGCCCTTGATTTCGCCCTGAGAAATATAATATCCCAGGTCAATGTTGGCTGAAAGTTCGCCGCCCAGGATATTACTCTGACCGGCACCCAGCAGCTGATCGACCCAGATACCCTCATCTATGCTGTTGATCATCTTTTTTCTCTCTTCTATTAAATTATCGTCATGAACCTTGAATTCTATATTAGTAAAACCAGGATTAGGCATGCTGGAATACCCCCTCATTCCATGCCCATTCGTGCTCTTTTTCAGCTTGCCGGCTGTCTGCAGGTCCAGGCTGAAATCATTGACCCTGCCGTCCTTGATCAGATAGAGCCTCTCAGGCCTGATCCCTTCCCCGTCAAAACCAGTACTGTAGACCCGGCCCTCCAGAGAGGGGTCATCGATCAGGTCAATCTTCATTGCCGAGAACGGAGATCCTATTTTATCGCAAAAATATGATATTTTCTTCTCAAAAAGCTTACCGTCAAAACTGGCCAGCAGCAAACCCAGCAGATGGGAAAAAGCCTTGGGAGAAAAAAAGACCTTATAATATCCCGACTTTATCTCTGATTTATCCAGGGAATGCCGGTAAAGGAAATCAAGGTTCTCGCTAAGGTCCTCGATCTCTTTCTGGTCCGGCAGCCGGGTCATGCTCCTGTAATCGTAGACCTCCAGAAAATTATTCTCTTCAGCCCTGAACAGGGAGACCATGATGTCCAGCACGCTTTTTTCCTCTTCCAGGTCCAGCCCGGCTGAGTTTATGAGGTGCTTCCGAATGATGTTCTTTTCTATGGTCACGTTCACTTTCAGCTTTTCATCCTGCCGTGAGAACTTTTCGATGAAGAAAAGGCCCCAGTCCGCAGCCATGGCAAGAGTTAGGTCCCTCACCTTGTCGTCAAAGACCTTCAGGTCTTGTCCCCCTGCCTTTTTATCGGGAAAGGAAAAACAAGCAGTGTCACCGAGCCGGGATGTTTCCTGGCAGTAATCCGTTAACCGGGACCCTCCGGACAACTGGGTCGTGGAACTGAATCCCAGTTTCCCGTCCTGGATGATCCTTAAACCCGCGCCTTCACGGAAATTCTCCTCCGTACTCTTCAGTTCATTGTTCTCGAAGATGACCGGCAAGGTATTGACCGATTCATGGAACAGGTCCCATTCTTTGAACGTGCCTCTGATGTTCTTGATCACGGAAGGGTCCATTATACTCCTCCGATCAGAATATTTTTTACTTTAACGTGCGGGGCTCCTGTGGAAACAGGAAGAGGGGACTGGCCGCCTTTCCCGCATCCGCCCAGGCCTCCGTGGAACTTCAGGTCATCACCGATCATCTCGATATTAAAGAGCGTTTCGAACACGTTACCGGACAGGGTCACGTTCTTGAAAATATCTTTAATCTTCCCGTTCTGTATCCTGTAGGCGCGGCCTGCGGAAAAAGTGAACATCTCGAGATTGGTCTGGCCGCCGTTATAATCCAGGGCGTATACGCCGTCTTCCACTGAATCAAGGATCTGCCGGAAAGAGTACGGCCCTTTGTCGATATAGGTATTGGTCATCCGTACGATGGGTTGAAAGGAAGTATCGAGAGCCCGGGCATTCCCTGTCAATGCTTCATTCATCTTACAGGCTGTTTCCCTTGAATGAAGGCGGCTGTTCAGGATGCCGTTCCTGATAAGATAAGTCTTCCCGGGCAGAACGCCTTCGTCATCCATGAAAATGGAACCGGCCTCACCGGGTATAAAGCCTTCATCAATGATATTCAAGTCCTTGATGCCGAACGGTTTTCCCAGCTTCATGATATTTAATAATTCTTTATTCTCATAAAGACAATCAGCTTCCGAGAGATGCCCAGA
>JAQTRT010000131.1 GCA_028711675.1 bacterium
GCCCGGTCAATTGATTGGAAAAACCATCGAACAGGCTGCGGTTAAAGAATACATCCTGCTTTTCCGTGAACAGGGCCACGTAAAATAAACCGGTCTCCACCAGGTCCTGGAAAAAATGAGTGCCGAACGAAAGCTCGGGCATGAGGTTGCCGCTCACGTACGAGATCTCCGTGAGCACGGTGGAATTATTGATCTCGGAAAAGCTTACGGGAACCCCCAGCGAAGGGGTGGTCGTACCCCACCGTCCCGGCCCGATGAGCATGACCGGCATCTTCTTCCTGTCACCTGCCAGGCGGTTCAGCCTGCCAATGATACGCGCTGTTTCGTATTTCCCGGACTGGTTCAGCCCGCTGTAAGCCGGGGGTTCTATGAAAATAATCCGTTTCAGGGACTGGGAGATGTTCCCGCCCATGAAATAACCGTGTGACCTGAAGAGCGTCTTCTGCTCCGCGATATTTCCGGGTATCCTCACCTTCTCGTGCATTTGCTTGGCCTGGAGGGGCCGGCACTGAAGGAGGCTGATCTTCATGGACCCGTCCCTGGTAAAATTCACCGTGAACTCCACTTCCACAGGATACTGATAGATGCCCTCGATGATCTTCAGAAGTTTCTGCATGGTAACGGTAAAAGGCGTCTGGCCCAGGAGCTGGTCAAAGGTAATGATCCAGGCCTCCTTCTTTTTCATCCCCAGCTCATCCATCCTGGCCATGGTCTCCGTGTCCCGTACGGCGATCATGTCCCATTTGAACTCTTTATCCTGGTCCATGTAGTCCATCAGGGGAATGGTCTCCAGACGGTTACCGGGGATGTTGAGTATGTCCGCTTCATGCTGGGAGAACTTGCGTGTATCCTCAAGGCCGGAATGGGGTTTCATCAGGGGCATATCCAGGGCCACGATACGCGGGTAATCGTTTTCCACGCGGTTGACCGCATGCGTCCCCAGGCCGAAAACCAGCCTGATGAGGCCGGCTTTAGGGTCCATCTTGTCGTTCCAGAGATAGATGTTGTAGGAGATGCCCACACCGGCCAGGTCGGGAAAAAAATAATTCTTCCGGTACGCGCCGGAAACGCGCATGACCAGCAGGGCCATCTGCTCGTCCATCTGCCTCAAACCTCTCTGCATCCGGTATGCCAGGGCATCCTGGTTCATGGTACTGGCAAAGATGCGGCGCACGGAATCCTCAAAAGCCGTATAACGCTGTTCCGGCGTGCCCTGGTTCACGTTAAAGATGCTCTCGTACTTGCCGGCAAAGGCATTACCGAAACTGTCCTCCAGCAGGCTGCTGGAACGGATGATGATGGGCGACTGGCCGAAATATTCTATCATCTGGAGGAACTGTTCCTTGATCTCTTCCGGGAAAAAACCGTGAAGCATCTTTTCATGCAGCAAAGGCGCGGTCCTGTAAAATCCCTCTTCCGTTTTATGTTCCATCCAGAGCTTCCAGAGCCCGTTCTGCACGATGTACGTATAAAACACGTCCGAGCCGATGTAAAAGGAATCGTGGGGTTCCAGGACCTCGCTCCAGTTCAGTTCCTTGTTCTTTAACAATATATTGCGGGAAATGAGCATGCCGGCCGCTTTTCCGCCGATATAGCCCGTACCGATCATCCGGTTCTTAATGTTGATAAGGTCCTGGAGCATCAGGTTATCCCTGGCCAGTACCAGGATACGGTTCTCACGGCCGATCATGATACGGCAGAGCTCGCTGATCATCCTCTCCTTCTCTTCCTGGTCCCGGCATTCCGCGATCTCTTCAGCCTGGATGAACAGCCTGTCCCAGTAATCCAGGTTCCTCTGGCTCGGTTCCGAGTCCTTCTGGTAAATGTGGGCAAAGACCTTGGATGTCTCCACGCTGCTTGTGACCGGTTTAAAGATGGGAGAGATGTAGTGATGCGGGAGGTACATGGTGGGCGAATACCGGTTCCACACTTTAAGCGGGTGCACGTAATACTGCCGGTCAAGGTTATACAGGTCCAGGAGCAGCTGGGTCGTTTCCCGGATGCGGGCAATGGTCTTGTAGGAATGGTTATTCCTGAGGATGGCGAAGTACGTGACCGTGTTCAACTCGTACAGGTACGGGCAGGTGACCATGAAAAAGTTGCCTATCATCAGGTCCGTGGCCCAGGCCGAGAGAAGGGAGGAAAGGCAGTCAAAGACGTAGTACACGTCCTCACCCTCCTCCTTGATGATACTGTGTATCTTATGGGAGAACGGCTCGAATCCCGTATAAGCGTCAAGTTTATGTACAGTGAGGCCTTTTTGGGGTTCTAAAAGGGCTTCATGATCAGCAAAGCGTATGTAAACGACCTTTTTATCATGCGCCAATGCGTTCTGGACAAAAGGAAGGACGAAATACCTGTAGTCGGACACGGAATCGACCTGCCAGACCACGTTATCGCCTTTCCTCAATCCATTAATTATCTCATCAAGCCCTTTTAGACCCGAACTTGCTTGATTGAAAAGTTCCATGCAGGAAAATCCTACACGATGCCGTAAGCCAGCATGGATTTAGCCACTTTGATGAAACCGGCTATGTTGGCACCGGCAAGGTAATCGCCGGCTTCGCTGTAAGTACTGGCCGCATCAAGGCACGATTTATGTATGCTCTTCATGATCATGAGGAGCCTGTTGTCCACTTCTTCCCTGGTCCAGTTCAAACGCATGCTGTTCTGCGACATTTCCAGGCCGGACGTGGCTACGCCGCCTGCGTTGGCCGCTTTGGCAGGGCCGTACAGCACGTTGCTGCTCTGGAACACCTTGATGGCATCCAGGTTGCAGGGCATGTTGGCGCCTTCAGCCACGCAGAAACAGCCGTTCTTCACAAGGGCTTCGGCATGGCCTTTGTTTATCTCGTTCTGTGTGGCGCTGGGAAGCGCGATGTCCACTTTCAGGCCTTTTTCCTTGATCACGTCCCAGATGCTCTTTCCCGGGAAGCACTGTGTTTTATATTTCTCCGCGTATTCCTTGATCCTGCCGCGTTTCACGTTCTTCAGTTCCATCACGAAATCGAATTTTTTCCCGCTGATGCCCTCTTCGTCCACGATAGTGCTGTCCGAATCGCAGAGGGAGATGACCTTGCCGCCAAGCTGGTTCACTTTCTCGATGGCGTACTGGGCCACGTTGCCCGCGCCGCTCACGGCCACGGTTTTTCCTTTCAGGTCCATCTTCCGGGTAGCCAGCATCTCGGCCGTGAAATAAACAAGACCGTAGCCCGTTGCTTCGGGCCGGATCAGGCTTCCGCCGTACTCCAGGCCTTTGCCCGTAAGCACGCCTTCATGCCGGTTCACGATCTTCTTGTAATATCCGTACAGATATCCGATCTCGCGTCCGCCCACTCCGATATCGCCGGCCGGCACGTCGCAGTCCGGACCGATATGCCGGTACAGTTCCCTCATAAAAGCCTGGCAGAACCGCATCACTTCATCGTCTGATTTAAACTTAGGATCAAAATCAGAACCGCCTTTGGCTCCGCCCATCGGCAGGGTTGTGAGGGAATTCTTGAAGATCTGCTCGAACCCGAGGAACTTGATGATGCCCAGGTTCACGGAAGGATGCAGCCTGAGCCCGCCTTTGTAAGGTCCGATGGCATTGTTGAACTGGATCCTGAAGCCCCTGTTCACCTGCACCTGGCCTTTGTCATCGACCCAGGGTATCCGGAACAGGATCTGCCTGTCCGGTTCCACGATCCTCTCATACAGAGCGGCTTTCACGAATTCAGGATGTTTCTTCTCGGTCGGCTCAAGCGTTCCGAGTACCTCGGTCACGGCCTGGATGAACTCCAGCTGTTCCGGGTCTTTTTTCTTTACTTTTTCTATTGTCTCTTTGATCATTGACATGGTTTTCCGTACCTCCACTTAAGTATATTTATGAATGAAACTTCAACTTCGTTTCAAGAACAAACATTGTTCTTACAACAGCACAGCGTCGTGCTGTTCATTTCTTCATTTCATCCGTTAAAATAATGGCTTCCGCGATCTCCTTCATGCTCTTCCGGCTGTCCATGGAATACTTCTTGATCTTTAAATAGGACTCTTCCTCGGTGAGCTTCTCGTCCCTCATCAGGATCCCTTTGGCCCGGTCGATCTTCTTGCGCGCGTCCAGTTCCTCCTGGATCACCTTTGTCCTGGCCGCGAGATCGGAATTTTCAATGGCTACGCTGGCCAGATTGGCAATGGATTTCAGGACATCTATTTCAGTTTCCGTGAACTCGTGCGGATAAGATGTATAAGAATTCAGGACACCGATCACGCCGTTCCGCAGGCTCAACGGGACGCAGAGAAGCGAGCAAAGACCCTCTTTCTTGGCGATGTCCTGGTACTTATACTCTTTTTCCTGTGTGATATCTTTCACCATAATGGGTTTGTTCTGGAGAACAACCTTGCCGGCTATACCCTCGCCGATCTTCAGAGGCGGCTTCTTATTATACTCCTGGCTCATGCTCTGCGTGGCCCGGATGACCAGTTCCTGCTTCTCCCTGTCGACGAGATGGAGGGAGCAGATATTGGAACGCATGGCCTGGGCTGTCACGGCTACGATGAGTTTCAGCGTATCTTCCAGATAAAGGCCGGAATTAATGGCGTTGCTGATCTTGGTCAAAGCTTTGATCTGTTCTTTATAGGACGGTCTTTTCTGACTCTGTTTCCTGGCCATTCTGGGATTCTTTAACCTCCGAAAACGCGGGACATACAGGATGGATTTAGATTTAAAGAACGGGAATACAGGTGTTTCGCATAATGCCTGATTTTTCCAGACCAGTGATCCTCATCCGTATCATACGGTCTGTTTGGTCTGTAAATATATAGGATTTCTTTCCTTTGTCAATAAAAATATGATGAAATCGTTCTTTAAAAGAGGACAGAAAACCGGTAAAATCATCATTTATCAAGTCTTTAATAAAAATTCACGGGAAGATCAATGAAGGGCTCAGATGAACATCCTGATGTTCAGTTCTTTCCGGTGATCGATTTCGAAGGATTTGGCGTTGACCGGCTGTTCCCGGCCGTCCACCACGATCTTTTCGATCATGACAGGCAGGTTGATCTCGAGCTTCTCCGGTACATGATGGAATTCGGACCGGAAACTGAACTCGATATACTGTTCCGTGCTCGTCAGGGAAAAATCGCATTTCCCGAAATGGGAGGAAGCGTTCTTCACGGAAAGGCAGTTGTTCAGGTCCAGCCAGTGGTGCGGGATGACCGGGAAGAAGATCAGTTTCCCGCCGTTCTCATAGAAGAGCATGTTCCTGATGAAATGGATCACTTCCGAGGTAGCCCAGCCGTGATGGCCGTCTCCCATGCACCCTCCTTTTGTTTCCGGATGAATGGCCTCGGGAAAAGTGAACGTGTCCGACGCGTTCTCCAGGATCCATTCGAGGATGGGCATGATGAAAGTGGACTTCCTCATGAGATAGCATTCAGCCACATGGGCCGTCAGATACACATTATAGCCGGAATGGATCAGCTTATGGAAAAAAGCGCCGTGGTGCATGTATTTTTTCCTGATGAGCTTCAGGGTATTGTTCATATCCTCGCGGTCAGGGTCCATGATCTGAAGGGGATACAGGGCCACTACCGAGCCGATCATGCTGCTGTCATCCGTACGGAAGGGCGAGGACGGGATGAATTTTTCATCCGTCCGGATCTGGTATTTTCTGATGGAATCCTCTATGTTATGCCAGTACCGTTCGTTATCCTTTTCCATCGCGGAAACATTACGGCCCAGGACCTTCGAAAGCGCGATGAATTCCCTGATACCGGCGTAAGACCAGAAATTATCCCAGTAATAATAATTGGAAGGGCCGAAATGCTCCGCGGAAAAGCCGCTGGGCAGAAGGCCGTACTCCGGGCTCTCCGGGTGTGCCGGGTTCTTCCCGGTCTGGCGAAAGATCCATTCCACGGCCTTCTGCAGAGAGCCGTAATGTTCTTTTATGAAATCCAGGTCATTGGTGAACCGGTAATACTGGGCCATGGTCCAGAGCACCTGGCCGTTGGAATCCCATTCGCCCTGCTGGGAGAGGAAATAACCGTCCGGCTGCTGTTTGGCGAAATAATAGCCCAGGATCCTTTTAACGTCCTGGGAAAAACCGAGTTTAAGAAGAGCGGTGACGGAATAAGCGGCATCCCTGAACCACATCGTATGGTACGTGAAGGGGCCCGGAGGGATGGCCTCTTTATCCAGGAGCACGAGCAGGTTGCTCTTGCTGCTCTCCAGGGCTTCATTCACCCTTGAATCCGGGGTCTGGACCTGTAACGAATCCTTCTTTTTTTCCTCCCAGAGATTGATGTTCCTGTTCCTGATCCTGTGGAATTTCTGGGAGAAGAGCTCTTTTATTATTGAGACCTGGTTGTTCGACACAGGTATGATCACATTGGTGGAAAAAAAATTGGCATGCGGGAGACGGACCGTATATTCCGCGAAAGCCGTGCAGAGCCCGCTGCTGTCCTCTGACCGGTGGGCTTCCTCCCCGGTTGGTTTATTCACATAAAAGAAAGCATCCCCTTTATTCTGGTTGGAACAGACCACCCGCCTGGGTTTTTCCTGGAGGTAAACATGGTCCTTGCCGTTGATCCTGAACGCGTTCTCTTTTTCAAGATACTCGATCTTGAAGACCGGCACGATACCTTCCGGATTATACGGCCTGACCGAGATATAAAAAGAGATATCCAGGGAATTGCTTTCCGGATTCTCCACCAGGTAATTAGCCAGTATGAACTGCTGGTGTTCCTCGGAATGCATCAGGCATTCGGAAGTGACTTCCAGGCCTTTTTTATAAAATACACTTTTAATAATGGGAAGCTTGTTCACCAGGTGCTGGCTCATTTTTTCCAGTTTTGAAGGGATGATGATATAATCGCCTTTCTTCACCCAGAAATCCACGGACCAGCTGTCGAACAGGGGCGTGAGCAGGGCCCGCGGATCGATGATCGCTTCAAAATCCGAATCCAGGGAGGAAAAACCCGTCCAGTTCCTGTGGGTCAGGTTCACCGTGAGGTAATTGGAGGGCATGAAACTGCGGCTGGCCGGATCGAACTGCTTCACGACCCAGTAAGGCAGGACCCAGTCCAGGTTGGGCTGGATGGCATTGGCGTTGTAATAGGAACGTGAGAGCAGGTCCACGTTAATCCCCAGAATGCTCTTCGGTATCTCCAGGTTCTTTCCCTTGCCCAGGTTGGTTATGGCCTTCCAGCGCACGGCCAGATTATCCAGCTCGAAATATTTGGCTATGAATTTAATAAAGGTATTGGAAATATCCACGCTCATTCACCTCTGTATCCTTAAAAAATACTGCTGATATGGAATGGGCCGTAAAAATAATAAAGGCCTTTTATCATACACGGCCGGAACAGCCATGAGTACGTTCATTTCATATGGCTTAATGGGAAAATCATCCGCGGTTCCCGGATTCAGGTCGAGGAAGCGTTCCTGAACTTAGCGGCTTTTTTGATCCACTCTTTGTAGAACTCATTGTCCGGTTCCAGCTTCAGCGCCCTTTTCCAGTACCAGAGAGTCGTGTTATAATCCTCTTTTACCCAATAGATGAGCCCGATGTTGTAATAAGCGCCGGCATGGTAAAAGTGCGTGGGGTTTGTCTTTTTGAAGAGCCTTATGGAAGTTAAAAAATATTTTTGGGCCGGGGTGTACTCTTTTTTATCCCAGTAAATATACCCGATCCGGAAATAGTCCTCTGCATCCAGCCTTCCGATGGTTTCCATTTTCTGCAGCAGGGAGAAGGCCGTGCTAAAATAACTTAGTTTCTGGTCCTGCTCGTCCATCTTTCCGGCGATCACTCCGAGATTAAAATACGCAGCAGCCATATATTTCAGGTTGTTCTGGACATTAAGGCTTTTCAGGGCTTTCTCATAGTACTTAGCGGCTTTTTGATAATCTTTCGGACCTTTATCATAACAGAAAGCGATCTTATAAATGAGCAGGGGTTCTTCATAATCCAATTTGCTGGTCTTCAGATAAAGGTCCAGGGCTTCATTATACTTGCTCCGGGAAAAAAGGAGATCAGCTTCTTTCATCATCTCCTGGGCTTTTTCCCGGTCAAGCATCTGTTGTTCCTGGGACTTGAAGCAGGATAAGAGAGTCAATATAAGGAGCAGAGCGCAATATTTGAATTTCATACAAATAACCTGCACTTTTTTTTCGGTTATCTTTAAGGACTTGGGAACACCCGGACCCGCGGCCGGCTGTACGGGATCAATGAGCGGTCGATGGGAATCGAACCCACGACTTCAGCTTGGAAGGCTGAGGTAATACCACTTTACGACGACCGCGGATTGTAATCAATATACCATCATATTTTCCGTTGTCAATTTTTTTTTCCCGGATATTAAAAAAAGTATTGACAATAATTATTAATACTATTTATTACTTATCAAATTATGTACCTGTCTACCCAGATATTAAAAAAGAAATACGGAGTTGACTTCAGCTCCGTGATCCGTCTGGCCCTGAAGGAGGATATCCCCGGCGGGGACAAGACCTCCTCGATCC
>JAQTRT010000132.1 GCA_028711675.1 bacterium
AGGGGCATCGCCATTATACCCGTCCTGGCCCAGGGCCAGATAATACCGGAGACAATAAACGGAAAGCACGGCCAGATACAGGATGATATACTTATCCTGCCGGGGAAGAATTTCAATGAACCGCGAAAGATATTTTTTCCTGTATTCCATGATGAGGAGCAGGACCGGGATAAAAAGGATCAGATAAAAGACGAACTGGTCCATACCGTCAAAGATACGGCTGCCGTACTGGTCCAGGAACCGGAAGAAGTCGCCCACGGTCCCGAAACGCGAAAGAGGATTAACGGCGTTGGACAACTTTTCAAGGGTTACCCACTGATTATAATACAGAGCCCACAGGAACACAAGGAGAAGGAAGACCAGTCCTTTCCAATTGATTTTTTTTCCTGCCGGGTTACCGCTGTTCCCTTGCCTCTCGTATTGCTTCATTCTCGTCATTCTTTACACCGCGAAGAATTTCTGATACCATTCGATTGTCCGTTTCAGGCCTTCCTCCAGGGAAAACGAGGGTTTCCAGCTGAGAAGTTTCCTGGCTTTACCGGCGGACAGATACTGATGGGGAATCTCGTTTGCGGAGCTGTTGATGACCCTGGGTTTCACCTTGGAATCCATCAATAAAATGATCTTATGCACAATATCAAGTACGGTCATCTGGAGCTCATTGCTGAAATTAAAGGCCTGGCCTTCCAGTTTCAGCCCGTTCATCTTTTCTGCCAGCATCAGATACGCTTCCACAGCATCTTCGATGTAAAAATAATCCCTGATATATTGACCGTTACTCCGGATGACCGGATCCTCCTGGTGAAGGATGGATTTAATGGTCCCCGGTATCAGACGGTTGAAATTCAAATCTCCGCCGCCGTAAAAATTACCACAGCGTGTGATACAGACAGGCAGCCGGTAGGTCTTATGGTACATCTGAGCTATCAGGTCTGCGCAGCTTTTAGACACATCGTACGGATGAGACCCCTGAAGAGACATGGCCTCGTCATAAGGCAATTTCTCCTGTTCTCCGTAAGCCTTGTCGCTGGAGGCTGCGATGATACGCTTAATACTGCCCGCGGTCCGGCAGGCTTCCAGCATGTTCCACGTGCCTTTGATATTGGACTCGAACGTGGAAAGAGGATTGGCATTGGCGATCGGTACGATGGTCTGGGCACCCAGATGAAAGACCGTATCGATCTCGTATTCATTGATGATCCGTAAAAGCAGGTCCCTGTCCTCCAGGCAGCCGCGCACGATATTGATCCTGTTGAAGGTATCGTCCGAAAAAAGTCTGGACCGGGGCACCCAGTCCCGGATGAGCAGGGTCAGCCGGGCCCTGGTCCGGCCGAGATAAGAGACCATCCAGGAGCCCAGAAGCCCTGTTCCGCCGGTCATAAACACGTTCTTATCGTTCCAAAAATTTGTATCCATAATGTTCCTCTTTATTATACAGAAAATGAAAGAGTTGTCAATGTTTTTTTATCGGCCTATGAAAATCTATTGACAATGATTTTAATTACAGTATTTTTATTTAAACCCGCGGCATTCTAAAGAGGTGGTCCAAACATGAGAAAGGCAAAGCTTTTATCGATCGTTGTTCCCTGTCACAACGAAGAAGAGGTCCTGCGCGAAACAAATTCCTCCCTGAAGCAGAATCTCGAGGAACTGTTGAAAACCGCGAAAATCGCTGATTACGAGATCCTGTATGTGGATAACGGATCGACCGATAAGACCCTTTCCGTGCTTCAAGAAATATTTTCCAAGGACACCAAAGTAAAAATATACTCGTTAAGGAAAAATTTCGGTTATCAGGGTTCCATTTCAGCCGGATTATTCTACAGCACAGGCGATATCGTCATTACCATCGATGCGGACCTGCAGGATCCGCCGGAAAAAATAAAGGACATGGTGGATTTTTATGAAAAAGGTTTTGACCTTGTCCTGGGCATCCGGGAAAAAAGAGGTACCGATTCTTTCTTTAAACGCCTGTTCGCCCAGAATTACTACCGGCTGTTGAAAATAATCAAGGTTCCTGTTGTTTATAATCACGGCGATTTCCGGCTGATGTCCAGGTCCCTGGTCGATGAGTTCAACACCCTCGCAGAACGGAACAGGTTCATCCGGGCCATGATCCTGCAGCTGGAATCGAGATACGCCCAGGTGTTCTATGAACGCCGGTCAAGGGAAAAAGGCCGTTCTAAATTCAGCGTAAGCAGTCTCTTCTCTCTGGGCATGGACGGTATCATCTCCTTTTCCTATATCCCGCTGAGGCTGGCTTCCCTGATAGGGGTTTTATTCTTTTTCTTCGGACTGGCAGGAGCCTTATGGGTCCTCTATATAAAAATATTCTCGAATTCCTTTCCCGGCTGGGCTTCTATCATGCTGCCCATGCTCATCATCGGCGGATTACAGCTTTTTTTCATGGGTTTAATCGGGGAGTATATCGGAAGACTCTATGTCGAGATCAAACACAGGCCTTTGTTCCTCGTCAGGGAAAAGTATATCCATTGAACTATGCAACCATTCAACAGTAAAATTAAAAGCTTTTTAACAAAAAAAAGGATACTGATAACAGGCGCAGCCGGTTTTATCGGATCGTTCCTGACAAAAAAGATCGTTGATCTCGGATGCCGTCCGCACATCCTGGTCAATGAAAAAGAGGACCTCTGGCGGGTCCGGGGAATACTGGACCATGTCAGGGTCTTTGAGACTAATCTTACCTATTATGATATCGTTGCCCGCTACATCAAGACCATCAAGCCCGAGATCATCTTCCATCTGGCCGGCGTGAAGAATGTCAGCAGGGACGTGGACCTGGTGTTCCCTATTCTGGACATAGACACTAAAGGTACGCTGAACATCCTCCATACCCTGGTAAAGGAAAAAATTGAAGTGAAAAGAGTGGTCCTGACAGGGACATGCGAAGAATACGGGGACGGGAAAACTCCTTTCAGGGAAAGCCAAAGAGAGATATCCGTATCACCGTACTCTGCCGGCCGGACCGCCCTGGCTTATTTTTCCATGATGTTCAATAAAATATTCAACCTGCCCATAACATTTTTAAGACCCTTCCTGACCTACGGGCCGAAACAGGACTTATCCATGTTCATCCCTTCGCTCATCAGCCATTGCCTGGAAAGGAAAAAATTCCTGATGACCAGCGGAGAACAGACCAGGGAGTTCAACCATGTTGAGGACATTGCCCGCGCCTATATCCTGGCTTCTTATTACGACAGTGCCGTAGGGCAGATCATCAACATCGGCAACGGAAAACAATACCGGATAAGGGATGTGGCGGAAAAAATAACAGGCATCATGAAAGCGTCCGCTTATCTCAAGATAGGGGCCTTAAAGCAACGAAGGGGGGAAACCTCGGAATTCTATGCTGACAGTAAAAAAGCGAAAGCCCTTCTTCACTGGCAACCTCAAATATCATTCGAACAAGGACTTCAAGAGACCATAGACTGGTATACCGGGAATCACAGGATCATGAAAAAGATCTGCAGTTCGGAAAGCCCTAAGAACAGCTGAACAGCATCCCCCGTTAATCATATCAATATAGTGTAAACTACTTTTTATCCACTTTAACCAGGTAAAGCAGATAATTCCTTTCCGGGATACCTACCGTATCAACGATCTTCAGGTCATACAGGCTGGCAGGGAAGAATCCGTTGACTAATTTAACCAGTTCCGTCGAGCTTTGCTGGATGAGGAGAAAATCCACTTTGTTCTCGTTAAAAAAAGACCTGTTGGTCACGACATAATACGGCCTGGGAACGCTTGTATTGATCCACTGGTATAATTTTACCTTTTTCATTTCAAAGACAAAATTAATATCCCCGTAAATGGCCTGGCCCGGTTTCACGTGCTCCGCCATTTTTTTACACTGGTCGTATACTCCGCATTTCGATTCCCCCGCCCATTTCCAGTATAAAGAAAAATTATTGATCAGGGAAAAAAAAAGTAAAAAGGAAAAGATAACAATCAGCTTGTTCCGGTGATCCCGGATACGGACCACGTGAAGGATCAATCCCGTCAGGAAGACCAGGAGAGCATTGATCACGAAAGACGAGAAGACCACAGAGAACAGAAGGCGAAGGTCCTTATCCAGGAAAAAAAACACGGCCTGGAACAGGTCAAGGAGAGAATAAAGCAATGTACCGGGGGTCTGCCCGATCTTATTGCTGACCGTCCAGGGGATCAGGAAAAAACCGATGCCGGCTGCCAGGAAAAAGAGATCCTTTCTCCGGGACAGTTTTTCTGACACGGATTTATCTTTGAATATCCTGTATAAGGCAAGACTGATCATGATGGTCATGAACGGGATAAGATAAAGATACCGCCGCGGAGGATGATGATCGAGAATAAAAATAAGATAGAGCGAATAAAAAAGAATAAAAACATACGTAAAGAGTTCGATGAAGGGAACCTTCTCGAATTTTTCCCTGATCCGCGAAACAAGCATGAACAGAGAGGAAATAACGGAAAGCATGAAAAAATACGGGATCTTATCGACCAGGGGATTATTCAGGATATGCCATGCATTCAAGAAACAGCCTTTCAAGTTAACGAGAAAATCCTTGTTGAATATCATGATCCGTCCCAGCCCTCCCTGCTGGAACCTGTAATCCACGTACATCTGGGCCCACGGCGAAAACGACTTTATGAAGGTCATTTTCCAGAGAACGGCCAAAAGGATAAAAACAGCCGTAAAAACCGATAGGTCTCTGATCTCGTCACGGCCGAACCGTTTCAGGACAGCACGGATAAAAAGGGTCAGGATAACGCTCACTACAGCATAAAGGGAGAACTCCTTCCCCTGGTATGCCAGGAAGAAGAAAAAAGCGCTTAACGGGAGAAAGAACCATTTGCGTTTCTTGTCGTTCAGGGAGATCAGGGAAAGCCCGATCATGATAGGCCCCAGGCATATAATATCCGTGAGACGCAGTTTATTATACATGATGAAGATAAAATTGGTAATGAGCAGCCCCAGGGTCACAAGGGCCACTGTAACGTTATAATCCTTTTTTAATATCAGATACAGAAAGAGGAGCATGATAAAACCCGAAAATATACTGATCAGGGCTATCTGTTTGAATCCCATCCCGAAAACAGCGAAAACCACATAACCGATCCAGTTCGGCAGGGGCGTGGCAAAATACTGATTATAGCTGTACCCGTCCAGGATGAAACTGCCGAACCAGTATTTATTATAATTGTTCATGTAATATGCATTGTAATCCCCGTATTCCCCGATGCTGAAACTGAAATCGGGCAGCGGATCGTTCGTCGACTTATACGAAACAGCCAGGAGCCAGATGAGGCTCAGGCCGATCAGAATATAATTCGAATACTTTTTTTTAACACCCTGGGTCTTATCCATATCCTCTCTCCTAAGGGACGGCGTCACTGGCTCTCCTGCATATCGAACAGCATGGCAAAGAACAGAAACATGAAACCGGTAATGATAAGCAGGGAGGCCAGGATAGACATAGGACCGGAAACGCCGGACCCGCTCAGAAAGATCTTATCAATGACCAGATACAGGCCTGTACCCAGGCCCAGCGGTAAAAGCAGAAAAGCAAGATAATAAAAAAACACAAGGGGATGAAAGTCTATATAAATATACCGGAACTTCAGCCTCCAGAAAAAATTCCTTAAAAGCATGGGGGATACCTTGAGCATATATTTCAATCCCTTGATCTGGGATTGCCTTTCACCGGGGAGATAAATAGCTGTACGGGGAATGTCCAGGACCTTGAAACTGTATGCGTTCAGGCGGATTAAAAAATCCATGGGATACCCGTAGCCTTTCCACGCCTTGTCCCAGTTTATCGTATCAACAGCCCTTTTGCTGATGGCCGTATAGCCGTCCACGACATCCATGACCTTATAATAACCTGACGCGATCTTCGTTAAGGCCGTAATGATCCAGTTCGCCACCAGCCGCAGTTTGGGCATCTTATGAAGCGTATCATCCAGCCGGCTGAGCAGGAAACGGTTCCCTTTCGTATAATCCACCCTGCCGTCAATGATAGGGTCCAGAAAATTCTTTACTTCATGGAGAGGCATCTGATAATCACCGCCCACGACGACAGTTATATCATATCCGTCCTGACTGGACTGACGGTAACCTGTAATGATAGACGCGCCCGGCCCCTGATTTATCTTGTGTCTCAGGAGATGGATCCGCCTGTCTTTTTTAGCGCATTTTAATATCACTTCGTTCTGATTATCGGGGCTGCGGTCATCCACCACATAAATCCTGTCGATCAGCCGCGGGATGTTCTCCAGTGTGGGCTTTATCAGTTTCTCCTCTTTATAGGCCGGGATCACAATTGATATCTTTTTTTTTCTGTACATAAACTGCTCCTTCGTTTCAGACACATTGATGCAGCTCTTGGCAGATGAACTCGATCTCTGATCTTTTAAGCTCCGGATAGAGGGGCAGGCTTAATACCCTCTCCGCTGCCAGCTCCGCATTCGGGAAATCCCCTTTTTGATATCCCAGAAATCCCAGGGCCGGCTGTAAATGCAGGGGCACAGGATAGTGGATCAGCGTCTGGATGCCTTTTTTCTTTAAATGGTCCATGACACGCGGACGGTCCTTTACCCGGATCACATAAAGATGATAGACATGGGAACCTTTCTCCTGAACCTTCGGCAGCTTTATCCCGGGAACGTCCTTTAACAATCCATTATAATAACGGGCATGGGACTGCCTCTGCTTCGTCCATTCCTTAAGGTATTGAAGTTTAACCAGAAGAATACCTGCCTGAAGTCCGTCCATACGGTGATTGAACCCCAGAATGTCGTGATAATATTTCCGGCTTCTTCCGTGGTCCAGCAGTTTTTTGATCCTTGCGGCCAAATCCTGTGAATTTGTGACGACCATACCTGCATCACCATAGGCACCAAGGTTCTTTCCGGGGTAAAAACTGAACGCGCCGGTATCACCGAATGAACCCACAGGCCGGCCGTTATAGGAAGAAAGATGGGCCTGGGCGCAGTCCTCGATCACTTTTAAATTATATTTTCGGGCTAAGGCTGTTATGTCATCCATTCTTACAGGATTACCGAAAAGGTGGACCGGGATAATAGCCCTGGTCTTTTTACTGATTCTGGATTCGATCTGATCCGTATCCATCACATATGTATCCGGATCAATATCCGCAAAAACAGGCCGGGCTCCCAACTGACAAACAGCCTCAACTGTGGCAATGAAGGTCAAAGGAGTGGTAATGACCTCATCTCCCTTTTGTATCCCTGATGCTTCCAGAGAAAGCAGAAGTGCGGAAGTACCGCTGGAACAACCGGCAGCCCATTGACATCCATGAAGCCGGCTGAATTTTTTTTCCAGTTCAGCTACATAAGGCCCCTGGATAAAAGCCTTGGAGGAGATCACTTCATTTATTTTTTTATTAATTTCTTTTCTTATGGGGAAGAATTGTTTATCCAAGTCAAGAAATAAAATCATTTATGCCCCAATCTGCATTTTTTAGGTTTAAAACGCAGGAATACTTCTTTCCCGGTCTCAATGGACTCATACATAGCGGTAATCAATTCCAGGCTCTTGCGTCCCTCCAGACCGTCCACCAGGGCAGATTCTCCCCTCTCAATGCAATTCACCACATTCTGAAGATAAGCCTGATGTCCGAATCCGTATACACTGGGCGGATTAACAGAATATTTCCGGACGATTTCCCTGTCTTCCTCTTTCTCATCAGCAAAGTTCCAGATTTTTATCTCATTCGCGGCAAAACCGCCGATCTCAACTGTACCTCCTTCTCCCAGAATGGAAATGGACCCTTCCAGATCTTTAGGCCGGGTTGCTGTTGTGGCTTCAATAATCCCCAGGGCTCCATTATGGAATTTAAGGGTGGCGACCGCCGTATCTTCTGTTTCTATATCCACTAACGCTGTTAAACTTTTGGCAAATACACTTTCCGGATTCCCCATCATCCATTCCAAAAGGTCGATATGATGACTGGCTTGATTGATGATAACACCGCCGTCATAGGCCCAGGTTCCGCGCCATTTGTCCATATCATAGTAATCCTGACGACGGCACCAGCGGACACGGACCGTGCCCAGGACCAGCTTTCCGAACCGGCCTTTCTCAATGGCTTCCCTTAGCTTCTGGACAGGAAGATTGAACCGGTTTTGTTTAACGACAAACAGCTTAATATTATTCCGGTCACAGGCTTTTATCATGCTATCAGCATCATCCAAGGTCATAGCCATGGGCTTTTCCACGACGATATGCTTTTTATACCGGCTTAAAGCAATCACATGTTCAGCATGCATGCCGCTGGGAGTCAGGACAGAAATGACATCGAGCTTCTTCTCTGATTCCATCATCTTGAACATGTCCGAGTAAAAAGGCACACCTGACTTTTTACTCAATTCTTCAGCCCGGGAGGGGACAATATCACAGACCGCTGCTATCCGGGCATTCTTGATCTGGTTCTGTCCGAGTAATTCAGCATACCG
>JAQTRT010000133.1 GCA_028711675.1 bacterium
CATCCAGGAGCGAGGCCAGATGGTCCAGGTCAACGAATCCCTCATTATTCACTTTTACGTATTCGATCTTAAAACCGAGTTTCTCCAGGGCCCTGGCCGAATCAAGCACGGAAAAATGTTCGACCTGCGAAATGATGACCTTTTTCTTCGGGCCGGACAGAAAGGCTTTGGCTATGCCTTTCAGGGCCAGGTTATTTGCTTCTGTCGCACCGGACGTAAAAACGATCTCATCAATCTTTGCATTGATCTTTTCAGCAAGGAGGAAACGCGCTTTATCGACCGCATCCTTGGCTTTGATCCCGGGTGTGTGAGAGAACTGCGATGAGGCCACGGCATAGTCCTGAAGGAAATACCGGTTCATCTCCTCCGCGACGCGATCATCCACACGCGTGGTGGCGTTATTATCAAGATAAACGTCTCTTCTTTCCATGCTACACTCCATAATAAGAGAATCCCGCGTTCCTTCCGGTTATGATACCCTTAAATGAACAGCGTAATGTTTGAATCCTTTGCTTCATAACAGTATTTGCCCACGGTCCCGTAATCGCTCACCAGTTCCGGGTCCAGGTCTTTTTCTCTGATACCCATGAGCTGCATGGTCATGCTGCAGGCAATGATCTTCCCTCCCAGCCTGCGGAAGCTCCGGGCCAGTTCACCGAGTTGAGCTATGTTATATTTTTTCATCTTGAGGTTGATCATCCAGCGGCCCAGACCGAAAAAATTCATCCTGGAAAGAGGCGCTTTCCTGAATCCCCGCCTGGTCAGGGCTTTCAATCCCCAGAAAGTAAAAAAAACAGTGACAGGAACAGCCATGGCCAGGAAACCGTTCCCGATGATAAAAGCGCTCATGATCTTGTCAAAATCGCCGCTGTGAACGATAATGGTTGCCTTTTTATTCTCCTGCGACATATTTCACTCTCCTTACACTCTAAAAATAATATACCAGTCCAGGCTGTTCAACATTCCTTTTTCCTCTATTTTGATGCCCATGGCTTCCAGGGCCATGGGTATCTCTTCAAAGGACGGCGGATGGTTCCCCGTGACTTTGATCACCTCGCCTTTTTTAGCCTTCATAATAGCTTCCCTTGTATGGACCAGGGGCATGGGACAGTTCTGCCCCGCGCAATCGACCAGATTATTTATCTTAAGTTCCATGGCCGCCTCCTTTAAATATCACCATTTTACTGATATTAATGTAACGACCAAAAAAGGAATGTCAATAAAAAAATAGCGTCATTTTTCCATAAAGTATGGATTATTTTTCTGGAATCAGAGGAAATCGATAAAAGCAGTACAGCTGAAGAATGACTAACCCACAAAGATGTCTTCTTTGGGATAGCTGTAATCATGATTCTTTGGTTTTGAGATAAGGGTATAAGCAATGCTCAAGGGCCCCACTCTTCCGATGAACATGGTAATGATCAGTACTATCTTTCCTATTTTACTTAAATTAAAAGTGATCCCTGTGGAAAGGCCGGTATTCCCCAGAGCCGAGCATATTTCAAACAAGCTCTGCGTATAAGTAGCGTTCTCCGTAATGGACAGGATGATGATGTCGACAAAAATGATCAGGATAAAGGAGATGAACACGATGACGGCATTGGTGACACTTTTATCAGGTATCTCCCTTTTAAACACGTTATTCTTCCTGTCCCTTATCTTTGTCCAGAAAAGGATCACAAGGATGGCCAGTGTGGTTGTCTTGATCCCTCCCCCAGTGCTTCCCGGAGAAGCGCCCACGAACATCAGGAACATAAGGATCGTCAGGCCGGCAGAGCTCATTTTCCCTATATCGATGGTATTAAATCCGTCTGTCGTGGAAGCAGAAACGGTCTGAAAGATGGAAGTGAGCCATTTCTGGTACAGGCTCATGGTCTGAGGCCATTTTTCGGAAAAAAAGATCACAATAGTGCTGATGAGAATAACAGAGACCGTGACAACCAGGACGATCCTGCTGTGTAAGGACAATCTGGCAGGGAACTGTTTTTTAATCTTATTAACGAGGCAGATGGTAAGGTCCCTCAGGACAAAGAATCCCAGACCGCCGAACAGAGAAATAATAATAACAGTAAAATTGACAAGGGAACTACTCCGGTACTTCATGAGGCTGTCTGGAAAAACAGAAAAACCCGCTGTGCAAAAAGTGGAGATAGAATGAAAGATCCCCAGATAAACAGAACGCAGAAAAGAATAGTCCTTTATCCAGTACAGAGCAAGGATACATGCTCCAACACCCTCAAAAAAAAAAGTATATCCCAGGACCAGAAGAAAGAACTTTTTAAAAAAATACATGCTTGAACCGGCCAGGGATTCCTTGGCCACGATCCTGGCCGGGAGCGGGATCCTGACCCCCAGGAGATACATAAAAAGCACGATAAAGCTCATATACCCCACTCCGCCGATCTGAAAAATGATAAGGAGCGTGACCTGCCCGAACAGGGAATAGTAGCTTCCGATATCAACCACTGTCAGACCGCTGGTACTGATGCCTGAGGTTGAGATGAAAAGGCTGTCCAGGAAGGGCTGGGCCGTACCCCGGACTGATGAGACGGGCAGGGAGAGCACCCAGGCGCCAAAGAGAGTAATGAACATATACCCGAATACCAGCCACTGGTAAGGCGTGATCTTCCTCAGGAGAGTGAAGAGTTTATCCCGGATATTGTCAAACAGCACAGGAAACCGGATCTTCATATCAGGGATGTTAAGTATAACGGACTTTTCAGATATCATAACATGTAAGCTACATCATCAAACAGAAAAAAGCAAATCAATAAAAGGTCAATAATGAAGGCGGGAAGCATTAAAAAGTATAAAAAAAGGATAATTCATGAAGCGGTTACTTATCCGAGCGCAGACGGTATCCGATCCCCGGTTCGGTCAGGATACAGACCGGCCTGTCCGGGTCCGGCTCGATCTTGCTGCGTAAATTACTGATCGTTACGCGCAGAAGATGGAACACACCCTCCAGAGCCTCATCCTTGTTCCATACTTCCTGAAGGATCTGTTTGTGGGTCAGTACCCTGCCGGCATGAAGGATAAGGAGCTTCAGGACATCATACTCGGTAGGTGTTAGATTAACCGGATTCCCGTTTACCAGTACCTGCCGCTTGGTGATGTCGATCGCCAGTTTATCGACCTGATAAACCTCTTTCTGGTCAGCAGGCAGGAGCCGGCGCATCACAGCCTTTAACCGCGCCAGGAGCTCCGTGATACTGAACGGTTTGGTGAGGTAATCATCAGCCCCGGCATCCAGAGCAGCCACTTTGTCCGGGACCTCTTCCCTGACGGACAGGATGATGATGGGTGTCTTGGCCCTTATGCGGATATCACGGATCACATCAAGACCATCCATGTCCGGAAGCCCGAGATCAAGGATAATAACATCCGGATGAAAAGAGACGGAACCCTCCAGAACCTCCTTTCCTGTAGCTGCCTCAAAAATATCATATCCGCTGGAGGAAAGGGATATTTTAAGGAACTGCCTGATGGACCTCTCATCATCCGCAATAAGGATTCGTATATTCTGGCTTTTCGGCATGATCAATCCCTTTTATCATCCAATGGAAGCGTGATCATAAAAGTAACTCCTTTATCCGGATTATTCCTGACCGTGATCCGGCCGTTATGGGCTTCCACGATCCCTTTGCAGATGGAGAGCCCGAGTCCGGTCCCCGATATATTCTGCGGTTTCTCGGCCCTGTAGAATTTATCAAAAATCCGCTTGAGGTCATTGGGGGCAATACCGAAACCCTGGTCCTTGACCTCAATATCTATCTTGTTCCGGCCCGCAGCCGCTTTAATATGGATGGGTGTGTCCGCCGGGGAATATTTAACGGCATTGTCAATGATATTGAAAAAAGCCTTCATCATGAAAGAAAAATCAACGGATATTTCCGGCAGGTCTTTCGGGATATCTATCCGGATAATCCTGTTCCCGGTCCTGTCCTTAAGCTGTTCCAGGGATGCTCCGATCAGGTCCCTTAATTCACATGGCTGTTTATTGATCCGGAGCACGCCCGTTTCCATCTTGGTCATGTCCAGAAGATTTCCTACGATCCGGTTGAGCCGATCCGCATCCTCATTAGCTGTTTGCAGGAGCTCTTTCTGCGTTGCATGGTCCAATGCCGTACTGTTATCGAGAAGGGTCGTCAGGGTTCCTGTTATGGAGACCATAGGCGTACGAAGGTCATGGGAAATGGAGTTCAAAAGCGCTGCCTGGAGCTTTTCCGTCTGCCGCATAACCTCGATATGACGCGTTTCCTCAGCCAGCTTTGCCCGCTGAATGGCTATAGCAGCCTGGTTCACCAGGGCGTTCAGCAGGTCTTCCTCATCCGATGAAATGGCATCCCTTTCATCAGGAAAGCTCATACCCATGACCCCAATGACCTCCTGGGGTGTTTTGAACGGCACAAAGTACATTTTCCCCGGCCGGGTACTGTCCGTCCTTCCCCGGGATGATCTGGCATGATGAAAAACCCATACAGCCGTCTCTTTCTCATATTCACCCAGGGGAAAACCGGGATCACGATTGTTGAGCTCCAGTGTTTCCCCGACAGGCAGATAAATGGCCACCGTACACTGAAAGATACGTCCGACATTTCTTTGAATGATCTCCAAAGCCTCTTCAAAGGTATTTGAGCCGGCCAGGTCATCACTTAAATGATACAGGGCTGATGCCCGTGCTTCCTGTTTCCGGGCCTGAATGGTCTGTTCCCTCATCCGGGAAGCTAATGTACTTACAATAAGCCCCACCACCAGAAAGACGAAGAAAGTAAATATATAATGGATACTGGCTATACTGAGAGTGAGAAAAGGCGGGACAAGAAAAAAATCAAAACAAAGCACGCCGAGGATCGAGGTGGTAAGAGCCGGGCCTTTTCCCCACCGGACAGCAGAGATCACAATGACCAGCAGATAGAACATAACAATATTAGCCGGCTCAAGGTCTCTTTTAACAAACTCACCGAACACAGTGACCATCAGGACCAGGCTGATGCTGACCAGATAAACACGGATCTTTTTTCCCTTGATCTTTATTTTTTTCATGCTGTTCCTTATCAATGGGAATATACTATGAATCCTGGTTTTGTCAATAACTTTATGGAAAACATATTTGATTCAGTTATCATCACTGGTATGGAAAAGTTCGCCCTGGTCATCGCACCAAGCCTCTGGCCCGGCCTGCCCCTGCCCGGTGCCGGCTATCTTATGGAGAACCTCGGCCTCCATCATATAGAAACCGTTCTTTTTGATCTCAATATCCAATACTATAACCTGCTGAAAAAAGACAAAGGCACCCGCGCCTGGACAAGGGACCATTATTATTTTTCCGAAACTTTTTTCAACCGCATCTTAGCAGACCATCCCGGGCCGGTCCGGGAGATGATCCGGGAGATCAAGAACAGAAGGATCGATTCTATCGGATTCTCCGTTTACAGGACGAACCTCCTCTTTTCCCTCTCGCTCGCTTTTCTGTTGAAGCAGGAGCTTCCCGGGATCCGCATTATTTTCGGCGGCCCGGATACGGCTTTTCTGAAATATTCCAATCCGGATTATTTCAATACTCCCCTTGTGGACCACTACGTCATCGGTGAAGGCGAAAGAACCCTTCCCGGTCTGCTGTCTTCAGGGAACGCTCCCAAGACCATTGTTTCGGACCAGATCAAGGACCTGGATACACTCCCTTTTCCCCGTTACAGCCGGTTTACCCTGGACTCTTATTCCAGACCGGACAGCCTGGCCCTTCTCTTCAGCCGGGGATGCGTGAACCATTGTGAGTTCTGTTTTGAAAAACTCCTCTATCCCTGTTATTACACACACAGTCCGGAATATATGATGGACCAGATCAATTTCCACGTCAGGGAACATAAAATCCGATGGTTCACGTTTTACGATTCCCTTTTTAACGGCCACACGGAAAAGCTGGCCCGGTTCCTGGAACTGATGGTACGGCACAGCCTCCCCATCACCTGGGACGCCCAGGTGAGCATCAGTCAAAAGATGGAAAAGGATCTTCTCACGCTCATGAAAAAAAGCGGCTGCAACAACCTCTTCATCGGTCTGGAATCAGCCAGCCCCCGTGTCCTGAAAAGGATGAAAAAAAACTTCGGCCAGGCAGAAGCCGAAAACCTTATCCGGGAACTTCATGAGCAGAAGATCAGCTTTGAATTAAGCCTTATCCTGAACTATATTGATGAGACAGACGAGGAACTGGAACAAACCCTGCAATTCCTCAAAAGAAACAAAATGTATATCACAAAAATAGCGCAGGTCAACCCTTATCTTCATTACCCGGGTACAGGCACGGATATTTCCCGGGGTTATGATCTCATCACGGGATTCAGTAAAGTCAAAAAGGTCATGCGGGTCCTCGAACAGGAAAAGATCAGGTTCACAAAGTCTTACATTAACAACCTGGCTGTCTGACCGGATCAGAACAGCCCGTGGGCTGTGAATAAATCTTGACATAAATTTCAAATATATTACTATTTTTAACCAAGAGGAGTTTTCTATATGGGATTATTCACTAAAAAGCGCGGATTACTCAAGGACCTGGTCCTGAAATATTTCGAACAGGCCAACAGCTGCATCAGGGTCTTCCATGATTCCATCAGCCTTTATTTTGAAAAAGGACTGGTGCCTGATTTCGAGATCGCTGTGACCAATACCCACAGAGAAGAATCTAAAGCTGATGACCTGCGAAGGGAGATCGAAAGCGAGCTGTACACGAAATCCTTCAATCCCCAGATCTGCAGCGATATCCTTTCCCTCCTGGAAAACGCGGACAAGATCCCCAATAAATGCGAATCCATCCTGTACAAGATATACCTCCAGAACATGCGGATCCCCGGGAAATACACCGAGGAATTCGGAGAACTGATCAAGATCAATATCAATGCCTACAAGACCGTCCATGTGGACATGAAGGACCTCTTCCTCAACCGGGAGGAGATCAAACTCCTCACCAGCGGAGTGGACGATTTTGAGAGCCAGTCCGATAAGCTGGAGAGAAAGATGATCAAAGAGGTCTTTGACGATCCGTCCATTGATAAAGCGGACCGCATCCTCTTCAAAGAACTCATTCTGGAGATCGGCTCCATCTCGGACTTCTCCCTGGACCTGGCGGATAAGATAACCATTACAGCCTTAAAAGTGAAATTTTAATCATCATGAGCATAAACAGTATCATCGAAGTCGTCGGCGGTATGGCCATCTTCCTGTACGGCATGTTCATCATGAGCGACAGCATCCAGAAAATGGCGGGCGAGCAGGTAAAGACCATCCTGCTGAAACTGACCGGCGGCCCTGTGAAAGGGTATCTGACAGGCCTCATCGCCACGTGCCTGATCCAGGCCTCGGCTGCCACCATCATCATGGAGATGAGCTTTGTCTCGGCCGGCCTTCTCTCTTTTTCCCAGACCCTGGCCGTGACCATGGGAGCCCAGCTTGGCACAACCATCACAGCCCAGCTGGTGGCTTTCAAGATCACGAAATACGCCCTGCCTGTCATCACGGTTTCTTTTTTCATCACCCTTTTCTCGAAGAACAACACGGTCAAGAACGCAGCCGGCCTTTTCCTGGGATTCGGCATACTCTTTTTCGGCATCGACATCATGTCCAAAGCCCTTTTCCCGCTCAGACAGTATCCTCCCTTCCTGAAGATCATGGCCACGGTCGAAGATCCACTGCTTGGTATCGGTGTGGGTTTTCTCTTCACTATGATCACGCAGTCCTCCTCTGCCACAAGCGGAGTGACCGTAGCCATGGCCTTTGCCCACACCATTACGCTCCAGCAGGCCATTCCCATCAACCTCGGGGCCAGCATCGGCACGACCCTGACCCCGTTCCTGGGAAGCGTGGGCATGAACCGGGAAGGGAAACGCGTGGCCTGGGGACACATCTTCACACAGATCATCGGTGTCTTCATTGTTTTTCTGCTCCTGATCCCCAGGATCGGGAATGAAGCTGTATGGATTCTTTTTGTTAAATGGTTTACCCGGACCATCGTGGGGACACAGGACGTAGCCAGGCAGATAGCCATGGCCCATTCGCTCATGCCTCTGGCCACGGCCGTGGTCTGTCTTCCCCTGGTGAAGCTCATCTCCGGCCTTCTGCTCAGACTCTTCCCTTCCCTTGAAACGGAAAAGCCGTTCAAAGCCGATTTCATCACGGATACGGTCGTTGAAATACCGGCCCTGGCCCTTGACCTGTCCAAAAAAGAGATCCTCCACATGTGCGGCATCGTTGATTCCATGCTGAAGGGTTCCATCAGTCTCTTTGAAAAAAAGGAGAAACAGCTGGCCGACAGTCTCAGCCTGACCGATATCAAGGTGGATATCCTGCGCGATACTATCGTCCCGTTCCTGACCAAAGTGGAGAAACAGGGCCTGACCGAGAAAGAGAAAAAGACCGAGATCAACCATATTTATATCGTGAACGCGGTAGAGAGCATCGGCGATATCATC
>JAQTRT010000134.1 GCA_028711675.1 bacterium
TCCGGATTGATCTTGGTCAGGCTTTCCGGGAAATATCCTTCCAGTGATTCGATCTCTTTATAAGAAAAATCCATTATGACCTTGCCTGAAGGATTAAACTGCACGCCGTACCCCTGGAAAATGTATTCCCGTGATTTGTCCCAGCCAGCCGGGTCATAGGACCTGACCGTATAGATGATCTGGTCAGCAGGGGCGGACGGTGTTTTGGGAAGGAACAGGAACGGTACATAAAAAAGAGCCGCGTCCGGGAAAATGATGAGGCGGGAACAGGCGGAGAGGCGGTCGCTGATATCGCGGAAGAGCAGTTCATGAAGATACTGTTTGGTGCTGGTGTATTCCTCTTCGTTCTTTTCGGATATGGCCTTTACATAAATTAAAAAGAGATCGTTAAAATCCTCCTGGTCGATATACCAGACCTTTGTCTCCTGTGACGTTGAAAGCGAATAGTATATCCTTTCACCCAGGACAAAGTAATCCAGGAAAGCTTCATTGGCCTTCAGCCGGGTAAGGAGAGGCATCTCTTCTTTCAGTCCGTATTTTTTTTTCTTGTATCGGACCAGGTAAAAGTACAGATCGGTCATTGAGTCCTCGTAGTGTTTGCACAGGAGGGAATACGCTTCTTCACGGGCCAAAGGAGAGAAGTCCCTGGTGAGCAGATCATCGACCTGTGTCCTTTTAGTCTGTTCCGGAACACCGGATCCCAGGACCTCCTGCAGGGTCTTAAGGTCTTCTTTTTCACGCACGGTTTGGTTGGAGCGGGCATTTGTCGTATGCAGAAGATTGGTGGAAGGGACAACAGAGACAATACGGTCCGTGGGGGCAGATGTCAGGACGATCAGATTCGTCATCCCGGGGAGGCGGAACTGCCCCGGATCACCATACAGCATTTTTATGTTACGGATCTCATATTCGTCTTCATATGCCTTCAGGGCTCCGGAGAATCTTTTTGAATAGGATGAATTGGTGTTTTGGTAAAAATTCTGCCAGAAAAAAAGGTTTTGTTTCTCCTTGACGTTCTGAAAATTCAGGCTCACGGCCTTGGCCTGAAGATAATACAGGGGTACCAGGAGGCTAAGGATGTTCCCTTCATTCCATTCAAAGTTCTCCGGTGTTTTTTCCAGGGACAGAAAAGCAAGCAGGCGATTGGTCCTGGCCATGCCGTTCATGGAAAAGGAATAATCATCATTATAGTTCATCCCGAAATTGATGGAGTTATCCCAGGTAAAACCGTCGGGAAAATGGATAAAGGAGCTCCGGCTGCAGAGCTGATCGAGATCGTTCAGGCTGATCGGGCCTTTGTTCAGGATAACCGGGCTTAAACTGTTCAGCCTGGAATCGTGATGAATGACCAGGCGGTTATCCGGATGGTTCAGCTGTTTTTGCTGGTTAATGATGTTCTGGGCCAGGGAGATGTCATAAACGATGTCCTTATCGGGAAAGAAAAGGGCAAAGGGGAAAGAGAATAAGATATTATCCGGGATGATGGTCAGCTCATGCGTGTCAGCCAGAACATCCGTCAATTCCTCCAGGAACAGCCGGTTAAAATATGCCTTACCGGAAGAGATATCCTTTCCTTTTTTTATTTTCTGGTTGATGTCAGCCAGGACCTTGCGGGCTTCTTCCGGGTTTATTTTTTTATTTAACACCAGGGTGATATTGGTCTGGCGGACCAGAAAGACATGAAGCTTGTCCCATGATACATTGAATTCCAGGAGGGTGTTCTTGTTCTTCCTGAGGCCTGGACTGGAATGGCCGAGGTAGTAAAAAAGGGTCTGGTTCTGTTCTGTGTTGAATTGGTCCAGCTCCTTTTTTTTCTGTTGTTGAAATCCTTGAAGTACGGATTCCCATTCGATCATTTTTTTAGTATCGAATTTATGGACCAGGTCCTGCTGGGCTTTCCGGCAGGTATCGATCATCTTGTTCTCCTGGTCGCGGAACAGGGTCATGATCCTGTTGTCGGGTTCCCTGAGATCAAGGGGATACGAGAGAAAATTCTCCCTGATTTTAAAGTTCCTTCTTTTTTCAGTGTACGCGAACGCCTCCGGGAAACGGGAACGGCTGATCAGCCGTTCGATGTATTCGTTATACACCGAATCGACCAGGGGATCGTTGTTCATCGTATAGGTGTAGCCTTTGGGCAGGGCTTCGATATCCTGGATCAGTGACTCGTACTCGTGGTCCTGATCCAGGGTTCGCCCGGTCAGGATCTTGATTTTCAGCAAATAATAGTGTATTTTCCATTTCAGGTCGTAAATGAGATATTGGCCGGCTTCGCTCTCCAGTTCCGTGAGCATCTGAAAGGCTGTGCTGAAATCACGGGTGTGATAATAGATCAGGGCTATGTTAAAATTGATCCTGACGGTTTCCAGGATATCCTTGTTTTTCCGGCTGATGTCCATGGCTTTCCGGAAATGATCCAGGGCTTTCCGGAAAGCGCTGTAACCGGACCTGATGTCTTCGGGAAAATGACCGGGCCGGACAGGAGGAAAATCCTGTTTGAAAGCTTCGGTCATATATAACGAGCCGTATGCGTTGTGGATCCGGGTCAGCAGGCCGGGATAATTGTTCTGCAGGGCCATCTGTGCGGACTCATCCAGCAGTCCCTTGATCTCGTTCAAGTCGGCCTGCGTGATCGCGTCATTTCTTTGTTTATTGATGATCTCGATTAAATTTAGATTGTTGATAATCACTCCCTGGAAATCCTTTAGTTTTTTATTCTTCTTTAACAGTTCGTTCGCTTGACGGAAATAATCCCTGGCCAGGCTGAAATAATTCAGCTTAAAATAAAGGATACCCAGGTTGTTGTATAAATAAGGCGCGGCATCCGTGTTCTTATCCTCCTCAAGGAGCTGTTTTTTTGCGATGAGGTATTGGACGGCCTTTTTATAATCCAGGAACTGCTGATAGGTGTCGCTGATCAGGGTGTACAGTAATTTCTGTTCATCCCGGTTGGTGAACCCCCGGTAAGCGAAAGAGGCGCCCAGTGTGAATTGAGTGGGGAAGACGGTAAAGGAAGTGCCGAGGAATTCCAGGCCCCAGCCCGGCCGTCTCCACCAGGCTGATTTCTTGTCTCTGGGAATGATCTCCAGCGCTTTCTGAAGGAATTTCAGGGCTGTGGCCGGGTCGTTCATGTTCTGATAGGAGATGCCGATCTCGCGGATAAGCCTTTCCTCGTTAAGGGCCAGTTTCTGATTTTTAATATAGCCCACGGCCTGCTGGTAATATTTCAGGGATTCGGGATAATTATTTTGAATGCGGTACAGCATGGCCAGGAAGACCAGGGATTGATACGCTCCGTTATGTTCCCGGATACTGAGAAAGTTGGTGTGGGCTTTCCGGAAGCTGTCAATGGCCTGAGTGTCGTTTTCCAGGAACCAGGCGGAATAACCCGCATGAAAATAATAAAAGGCCTCCTGGAGCTTGTCCTGGAATTCCGGATGATAATTTAATTTTTTGGTATAATACTGGAGGGCCTGTGAGTAATTATTGAGGGAAAAATAATTATTGGCCAGATTAAGGCAAAGCATGGATTCCATTTCCGGGTTCTCCCCTTCGCTGTTGAAATGAAGGGCGGATTGGTAAAAAGGGATGCTGTTCTCCATGTAAGTGGAGAAGTTTTCCTTGTCCACGTCTGCGTGGATCTGATACAGCCATCCCAGGGTGAGATAAACCTCCACGAAATCCGGTTTGATGCGGTACGCTATCCTGAGATCTTCCCCGGACAGTTTAAAATACTGTTCCAGTTTTTTCCTGTAATCGCTGATATAATAATTTTTTCCTTTCTTGAACCAGCCGGCCATCTGGACCAGGAGACCGGGATCGCCTTTCTGGAGAGCACGCTTGTATTTAACATAATAAAAGGAATAGATCAGGGAATACGCATAACCTTTCAGATAATGATAAACATAATCATACGGGGAAGAGGACTCCATTTTTTTTACCAGTAAAAGGTATTTATTTTCCGAAGGTTTCATGAGCCTGAAATCGCACCTTAAGCTGCCGGTCAGGGCGCCGATATGCCCTCTGTCAAGGATAGTTATCTTATTGTAATACTCGCGTGCCTGAAGGTAATCCCCGTTGTTGAAGAATTCCCTGGCGGTTTTCAGGTATTTGTTGAACAAGACCTCCCTTGCCCTTTCCGGGAGAATCCCGTATTTCAGGATATCGATAAGGTAATTGTCATCGGGATTGATCTCATAGAACTGGTAAAGGCAAAGGACTTTGAAATAATTGTTCTTGCTCTTTACTTTAACATACCGAAGAAGGTCAAGGGCTTTTTTCTGTTTTTTATTCTTTAAGAAAGAAGCGTACTGGACCAGGAGATTGTGGTACAAATCCGGATCGTTCTTGAAAAGAGGGAGGAGCGTGTTGTAAGCCGTATCCCTGTCAACGGCCTTGGACAGATAAGCGTCGATGAATTTATTCTGGAAATCCAGTTTACCCTGGAAATCATTGTAATTCGTAACTTCCTGGATGATATCCCGGATCTTTTCTACCTTGTTGAAATGCATGTAGTCCTCGGCCAGATGTTTGAAAGCCAGGAACAGGATCTCGTCCTTGTTGGTATAGGAGGATATGATCCTTTCCAGTATGGGTATGGACTGGCTGTACTGTTTGTTCTCCCTGTAGATGCGGCCGATGTGAAGATCGATATAATTCCTCTCCCGGTAAGTGATATTGGTCCTGGACCGTAAAAGCTCAAGCTGTTTGACCTTCAGGCTGATGCCGGTCTGCTGGTTCAGGATATATTCCACACGGGCAATGACGGAACCGGGGATCATGCTGAGATAATGGTCGGATTCATGAAAGAAACCAAGTTCCTGGTAGATACGGGAAAGATTCAGGTAGATCTCGGCTTTGTCGCATTCCTTGTAGTTGAGCAGGTTATGATAACCGGCGATCTTCAGAAAGGGTTCCCGGATGTTACGGACCATGAGATATTCTTCCTGGTAATCGTTCAGAGCCGGAATATACCCGTTGATTGGCAGCATCCACAGGTCGATAGCGTTCTGGATCGTGGAAGTGTAGATGATCACGCCGTTGTAGATGCGGGAATATACGGGATAATAATTGATGTAATTTTCCGGCGTGAGCTGCCGTTCCCGGCTTAAGAGGAAATCCAGGGTATAGAGGGAGGAATGATCGTTCATGTCCAGCTTATGGTCCTTGTTGGAATCCACCCGTATGCTTGCATAGATCAGAGTATGGTCATTGATGAACTGGGGCCGCGTTTCAAGAGAGGGCCCAAAGGTCAGCTGTTTTTTCCCGCCGGTCTCCAGGTCCATGAGAATAATATGGTTTTTTACGTTCGTGTTTTCTGAAATGTCGATATAGACCATTTGACGGTAATCAGGGGAGAAGGCCGGTGAGACAGCGCCGGCGAAAGTGACTTGTTCCGGTTCAGCTTTAAACTTGTCCTTTGTCCGGAAGATGTTCTGGGTCCCTTTCGTGTCCTTCATTACAAAGTATACATATTTATTCTTAAAATAAACAGGTTCGATCTTCTGGCGGTTGTCCTGCGTGATGGGTTCGGCCCCATCGTCCTTGAGCCATTCCTTGATCTGGTCCGCGGACAGGCCGGACCGGCTCCGTTCAAGGACATCGTTCAGATCGATCCTGTAAAGGTCGCCTAATCCGTTTTTTCGGAAGGAGAGGAAAACGATCTTTTTCCCGTTCTCGGAGAAACCGGGCATGGTGTCATCACTGGAATGATAGGTGATGCGGTAACTGTTCCGGCTCAGGATGTCGTACAGCCAGAGGTCCAGATTACCGGATTTATCCGAGACGTAAACAATATACTGGCCGTCGGGTGAAACGGCCGGATAGAAATCACTGGATATATCAATTGTGAGCTGATAAGGGAAATTAATGCGGGAGTTCTCTTTTTTAAAGAAATCGCCCTGGTACAGGAAAGTTTTTTCTTTTGTGGCGCAGGAGAATAAGAATAAGAGACCCAGGAGAATATATTTACTCTTTTTTAATCCATTCATCATCTTCCAGCTGGACCCATTCTCCTTTCAGGGCGTTCTTCTGGTTCATCTCGGCAAAGGTTTTTTTCACTTTATCAAGATCGTCCGTGGTAAGCTCTTCGTTCCGGTTGATCACTTCCAGCATGAGGATGAGGCGGCTCTCATTGACTTCGCTGAGGATGCCCGTCAGTTTCTTTTTCAATTCCGGACTGTTCTCAATGGAAGGATCAGGCCTGTAGCTCAGGAATCCGTTGTTGTTCTCGCCGACAAGGGAGCGGGTTTTATACTGTTTCACGGAATCGTCGTTGTATTCGATGGTCTCCATGGCCTTGACGACCTTAAAATCGATGCTGATCTCCCGGTTGATGTTGGTATTGGTAGAGGGAGTGATCTTTAAGCCTTCCACGGTCTGGGACGAGGAAACGATCCAGACGTCTTGTCTGATCTCTTTGTATGTGCCCAGAATCTGGCTCTCAAGGGATGTCCTCTCTGAAGTGAAGGTAATGGCCGGTGTTTTAATGACGCAGCAGTTGATGCCTTTACCGCAGCCGGAAAAAAGCCAGGGGAGCAGGCAAAACAAGACCATGATCATTATTTTTTGCCGTGATATTTTCATTATCCTTCTGGGCCTCTGTTCCGAGTATAATAAAATCTATTTTCAGTTCAAGTATTCTTTTTCACGGGAGCAGCGTTTCAATATATATAATACCGGATCTGATCCTTGCAGACGGTCTGGATGAATTTTTTACCTTTTTCTCTCCCCATCACGAAGAATGCCGTAGAAAGATAATCCGCGGTCTCCGCATCCTCGGCGATGATGGTAACACTGATGATGTCGTTCCAGACGGAAAGGCCTGTCGCGGGATTTAATATATGATGGTATCTCTTCTTCTTTCTGAGGATATACCGTTCGTAATCGCCGGACGTGACGACCGCTTTATTGCTTATCTTCAGCTTCCGGATGATCCGGCCCGGATACCGCGGATGCTGGATACCGATGGTCCATTCCTTGTTCCGCTCGTTCCGGCCGGAAGCAAAAAGGTTGCCGCCCAGGTTCACGATAAAGTCCGTACAGCCTTGTTCGCGCAGGTAACGGCTAAAGCAGTCTGCAATATAGCCTTTGGCCACTCCGCCCATATCAAAGGTCATACCCTCTACAGCCACGCGGATCCTGTGATCGGCCAGAAAGACTTTATCCATACCCACATACTTCAGATTGGTCCGGATCATATTGGTACCGGGGATCGCGCCGTCGTGGAAATTGTATAAACGGGTGATCCGGCCTACGGTGATGTCAAAAGCCCCTTCCGTGAGGTCATAATACTTTTTACAGCGGCAGAGAAGACCGTACAGTTCGTTTTTTACAGGATAGGAACGTCCGGGTTTTAGTCCCTGAAGCTGATGGATCTCGCTTTTTTTGTTGTACAGGTTGAAGATCAGATCATATTTCCCGGCCATGGCTTTAATGCTTTCCATGATGGAATCGAACCGTTCCTGGGTCAAAGTGCTGCTGCAGAGAGTGATGGTTATGACCGTGTCGAAATAAAACAAGGTCTGCTGAAGGGTCTTCCGGCCCGGTTTATCAGGAGAGCAGGAGGCCAGATAAAGTAAAATAAGGGGGAAAATTAGTTTTTTCATTTTAATATAGACATTAAATTTTTGGCAGGGATATGTATTTACGGTTTTTCGGTTTATGGAGCCGTCGTTTTCACAGGACGCGAAGCGCGAAAACAGGCGGAATCCTCGCAGCGCCCCAGGGATGGGGCGCGAGAATGAGAAAAACGGTAAATACATATCCCTGCCATTTAACGTCATTAAAGCTTGAAGGGACAATCCTGTTCCGTAAATGATTTTATTTTATCCGGCCGTAAGTATTTTTTCCGCGGCGCGGACGCCTTTCCCTAATTCCAGCTTACAGCCCATGTTCCGCAGTCCCATCTCGCAGGCGGAAACAGCCGTAATGATATCGAATGTATTCACATAGCCCACGTGGCCGATCCGGAACATGGTTTCCGCGTATCCGTCCTGGCCGGGCGCGAAGATGACGTTGTATTTATCCTTGATCCGGGAGAGGAACCTGGAGCTGCTGATAGAACGGGGGAGCAGGACAGCGGTACAGACGTTTCCTCTGCTCTTTTCATTCAATAGTTTAAGTCCCATGGCCTTCATGGCTTCCCGGACAGCCCTGGAATAAAGGGCGTGCCTGGCCTGTATCTTTTTTAATCCTTCTTTCCTGATCATTTCCAGAGACCGTTCAAGCTGGAGAATAGCCATGATATTAGGAGTAAAGGGCGAATTGTTGTCACGGCCGCTTTTAACATATCTCCTCAGATCGAAATAAAAGCAAGGCATGACGGATTGGTCGAGCAGTTTTTCCGCTTTCCGGCTGAAGCTTATGAAACCAAGTCCTGGCGGAAGCATAAGCGCTTTCTGTGAGGCGGAGACCGTTACATCCACGTTCCATTGGTCCATATGGAATTCTTCC
>JAQTRT010000135.1 GCA_028711675.1 bacterium
CCATCTTTCAGCGGTTTAAAATAAGTCTGATATATTTTATTCATTATTTCTTGGCCGGTGACGATCCGGGAACAGGAACACGCTCTCAGTCGTGCGCCTGAAGCTGTTTTCTTTGCAGGGGCATGGTCCGGTCCGTGAACAGGCCGCGGAGACCGTACCCCTGCAAAGAAGACTGTCTGGAGAATCCCGCAGAAAATGTTCTTAGAACAGTTTCAGCGTGTAATTCAGCGTGATAAAGATATAATGTTCCTTTTCAATAACCTTGGTGTCCAGGTCCGGATTAAATGCAGCCTCATAAACATACTGCGGGGACAGGGACAACGCGGGTGAAAAGACATAGTTGAACCCTGCATAAACCCGGTTGTTGACCAGGCCTATTTTATTGAAGCCCGCGCCACTCGGTTTGGTTTCTTTGTCATTGACGGCGCCGTAGAATATTTCCTCGCCCAGGATGGCGATGAGGGAAGGGGTCAGCGCGTAGTTGACGGCGACCATTTCACGGATCAGCATGGAGAAACCGCTTCTTTCCTTGTCGGTCTTGTATACATTGGCAAAGATGGTGTTGTGCAGGATGATGCGGTTGATGAGCGTGAGCTTGTCCATCTTATATTCGACGGTCGGGAGGAAATCGATATTGTGGGAGAGATAATACGTGTCGGTCTTGTTGGGTCTGTTCTTGCCGTCCGTGGGGAATCCCATGTAATAATACCAGAGCGGCAGTTTGATCTTGATGTCCCCGCATTTCATGATATAGACCGGACCCACGAATAATTCCCAGAGGAACGTCTCCTTGAACTTGACCTTAGGGTCGTCGATGCGGTTGAACTCGTACCTGTGCCCGGCCATTACCACGAACGCAAGACTGGGTGAAAGAAGTGCCGTGGCATTAAGATATTCCCATGTCCGGCCTGTGGTCGGTGTGGCGGAAAGATCCGTCTGGACAAGAATGATGCTTAATAAGGATAAAAAGATGATAAGTTTTTTCATCGTAACCCTCCTGATGAATTTTTTTTATCGTCAACACAGACCCAGTGTGTCAGCATCCTGCTCCGTGCGGTGTCCTTTAGCCCCGGATAAACCGGATGGTCCCCGTATCTGTGACTTTTTCAGTTAATATATTTTATTTAATTTTTTTGTCAAAAAAAAATGAAATTACTTGACAAAGAGATGTTTATGGGATATTATGAGAGTATGCCAGGAGCGCAGCCTCATCCTTAGTCCGAACTGAAGCGTAAGGAGCGGAATCATGGAAAAAATAGAGAAGACCGCTGGCCGGAGCAGGGCTTCCCTGAAAGGCAGGAAATACCTGGCCTTTTCCCTTTCCAGCGAAGTGTACGGTATCGATATCCTGAAAGTAAAGGAGATCATCGGCGTGCCGGAGATCACACACGTGCCCAGGCTGCCCGCTTTTATCCGGGGAGTGGTGAATCTGCGGGGAAAAATTATTCCGGTCCTGGACCTGCGCCTGAAGCTTGATTTTGAACCCAGGGAGTATGATGAGAGGACCTGCATCATCATCCTGGAAGTGGATACTGCCGAGGGTCTGATCCAACTCGGTGTAATCATTGACCGGGTCCTGGATGTCATGAACCTGACCCAGGAACAGATCGAACCTTCACCCAGCTTCGGGGTGAAGATCAATACTGCCTTTATCCTGGGAATGGCTAAAGTGAACAACAAGGTCATTTCCATTCTCGATATTCAGCAGCTGCTCACGACAGAAGATATGAGCCAGCTTCAGTCTGTTGCCCAGGAACAGCCCCAATAGCGTTTCCCGATCGATCAAGGAGGTTTTACCATGAATCTTTCAATGCGGAAAAAAATATTCTTCCTCATCGCCCTGATGATCCTTGTCTTTTTCCTGGGATTAGGCACCCAGTTCCTGAAAGTGAGGGATGTCATCCGGGAGGGCATGAGCGCCATGGAAATGCTGACTTTTTCGGAGTCCATGAGGAGCAGGATCAATGACCATCTGAAATGGATGAACGACCTTTATTCTTCTTTTATTTCCGGCCGGGTCTTTAACGGCCAGCTGGACCCGAAACAGTGCGATTTCGGCAAATGGTATTATTCTTTTCAGTTCGACGGGAAGGATAATGTGTTTGACCGGAAGATGAAACCTTTATTCGATGCGATCGAAGCCCCTCATCTCCAGCTGCATACGTCCACCCGGAGGATCGTGGAACTGATGAAGCAGGGGGACCGGAAAAAAGCTTATGACGTCCTGAATAAAAACGTTATTCCTGCTTTTGAGAGCACTCGGGATCTGTTGTCCGGGATGATGAGCATAATCGGGGAAAAAGAAAAGAACTACATGAATTCCTATTATAAGATCCGGGAAGGGATCAGCCGGTTCCTCCTGATCTTTTCCATCCTTTTCATCATTGTCATCGTGCCGTTATCTGTTTTTGTCGTGCAGAGTATACTCAAGCGTATCGGTCATGTTACGGTGAATCTGGCTTCCAGTTCCTCGCAGATGAACAGCGCCTCCAACCAGCTTTCTGAGGCATCCCAGTCCATTGCCAAAGGTACGGTCCAGCAGGCGGAATCGATCCAGGAAACATCGGCCAGTCTCATGCAGATCATCGCCATTGCCGCGCAGAACGTGGATAATGCCAAACACGCCAACCAGTTCATGGAGAATACCACGAAACTGGTCGATACCGCCCAGGTGGGTATGGAGAGCATGGCCGCGGCCATGAGGGATATTGTTTATTCCAGCCAGGAGATCGGAAAGATCATCAAGACCATTGATGAGATCGCGTTCCAGACCAACCTGCTGGCGCTGAACGCGGCCGTGGAAGCCGCGAGGGCCGGTGAGGCGGGCGCGGGTTTTGCCGTTGTGGCCGATGAGGTGAGGAACCTGGCCCAGCGGAGCGCGGAGTCGGCCAAGAACACTCAGAACCTTGTTGACGATGTAGTGAAAAAGATCAGGCTGGGCGAGGATATCGTGGAAGGGACCCAGAAATCCTTCAGCCAGGTGGTGGAAGCCACGAACGGCGTTGTCCAGGCTGTCAGGGAGATCACCATCTCATCGGACCAGCAGAGCAAGGGTATCGAGGATATCCAGCAGGCTATCACGGAACTGGAGAACGTCATCCAGAAGAACGCTTCCACATCGGAAGAGACCTCCTCCGCGGCCGAGGAGCTCCACTCTCAGGCTGAATCCATACTGGGCATCGTGAAAGAACTTAATACGGCTGTCTTCGGGAAAAAGGATGTGATGATCTTCTCAGGCAAGTCCCCGGCTCTCAGAGGAAAACCGGGAGCTCCGGAGAGGCACATGCTGGCCCAGTCTCCTGAAACGGAAAAGAAAAAGAATTTCAGGATCCTGCCGAACACAGGAAAAGGCACGAACAAGGAAGTGAAACCTGACGAGATCCTGCCTCTCGATGAGAAGGAGATGGGCGGTTTCAAGGATTTTGAGAAAGCATAACGCCCCTGCTGCCCGGGAACGGAAATGATCCTGCGGCTTCGGTCTTTTAACGGACAGTGGGTTAATAATTATGAAGAATGAGAATGAAATACTGGCCAAGATCTCCAACCTGCTGCTGGACCGGACAGGTATCTTTATCCGGGAGAATCATCTGCCTGCCCTGAAGAACAAGCTGAACAGGATACTGCGCGACTGGAAACTGAGTGATTATGAAGAATTATACAATATACTGGTCCATGATGATTACAGCGAGAAGTTTTTTGACGTGGTGAACGAGATCTCGGTCAATGTGACCGATTTTTACCGCCAGTTCGAGCATTTCCTCTTTGTCCGGGATAATTTTGTGCCGGAATACCTGAAGATCAACGGCCAGCCGTGGAAGATCAAGGCCTGGAGCGCGGCCTGCTCCACCGGTGAGGAGGCTTACAGCATCCTGATGTCCCTTCTGGACGGATTCCACAGGATGAACGTGAATAAGTACGCTGTGAAGCTTGTGGCATCGGATATATCCACGCGCGCGCTCGGTACGGCCAGGCAGGGGGTTTACGACCTGGAGAGGGTGAAAGAGAAACTCCTGGAGGAAGAGGGGTTAACACGTTATTTCCAGAAAGGTTTCGGCAAGAACGAGGGTATGGTCAAGGTGAAGGATTTTCTCCAGAAACCCATTGATTTTATCCGTTTGAATTTAAATGAAGAGATACCTTTTTCCAGGGAATTTGACATTGTTTTTATAAGGAATGTCCTGATCTATTTCAGCAAGGAGAAACAGGGCGAGATCCTGAGCCGCATCTGCCAGACCATGAAAACAGGCAGTTATCTCTTCCTGGGCTATTCGGAAACAGCCCGGGATCTTTCGCTGCCCCTGGAATATGTCCAGCCTTCCGTGTACAGGAAAATATAAATGACAGGAATGACGCGATGAATAAAGAAGACCTGATAAAAAAGATAGCGGAAGAATTCATCCTTCTGGACGGACAGGAGCCGGAACAGGCGAAAAACCTCTCCGGCCTTGTAGAGCAGCTGCAGGACCTTTCAGTCCGGCAGGAGATTGTGCGGAACATGAAGGCTTATCTTCAGGATATCATAGAGCGGAAGATCCAGCCGGATGAGAAGAGGAAGAAGGAATTCGCGTCCTGGATCGAGGAACTGCGGCCGGGTTTGACCGGAGAGAAGGCCGGACAGGCACCGGAAGCAAGGACGATCGCCATAAAGGATGAAGATGTCGAACTGTATGAATTGTTCCTCATGGAGACCGGGGAGAACCTGGAACGCGTTGAAAAGGATATCCTGGAACTGGAGAAGGATAAAAGCAATCCGGAGCTGATGAAGTCGGTCTTCCGGGGATTCCATAATATCAAGGGAATCGCTAAATCCTACCAGTTCGATCAAGTAGGCGATCTTTCCCATAAGCTGGAGGACCTTCTGGACCTGGCGCGGAACAACAAGATAGAGATGAACGAGCAGTTCTCCAGTCTGATCCTGAAAGGCGTGGACCTTATCCGGGAAATGCTGAAAGGTACGGATGAGGGATTAAAGGATAAGCTTATCATCATCCGTGAAGTCGATATGACCCGTCTTTTTTCCCAGGTGGATGAATACATCGGGCAATACAGTTTCAGTGCCGCGGCCGAAGAACAGACCCGTATCCCGGCTGTCGCAGGCCCTTTGCCTGAGGCCCGGCCGGAAGCAGCGGAAACCAAGAGCCCGCCGGCCCCGGTGGTCCCGTCCAAACGGATCCCGGTCACTCCCGGATTCCTCAAGGTCGAAACCAGGAAAATGGACCAGCTTGTGGAAATGATCGGTGAGCTTTCCATCGTGACCAATATGCTCTCGGGATACGTTCCGCTCAAAGAGATGAAGGATAAGCATGTGGACCGCACGCTTTCCCAGTTCCAGAGGATCACCAAGACCATTGAAGATATCTCGCTGAAGCTCAGGATGATCCCGGTACGGGACATGTTCAATAAAATGGAAAGGATCGTCCGGGATTACAGGAACAAGAGCCGCAAGAAGATCAACCTGATGATCTCAGGCGAGGAGACAGAAATGGACAGGAACATGGTGGAGGAACTGTACGAACCCATGGTCCATCTGATCCGCAATGCCTGCGATCACGGTATCGAGCTGCCGGAAACGCGGGAACAGGCGGGTAAACCCGGACAAGGGAGCATACAGCTCAAGGCGTATTATAAAGGCAGGGATATCGTCATTGAGATCGCGGATGACGGCATGGGCATGGATCCGGAGGCTCTGTACCGGAAAGCCGTTGAAAAAGGCATCGTGAACCAGGGCGATAAGGTCAAGGATGATGACCTGTACCGGCTCATCTTTCATCCCGGTTTTTCCACGGCTGAGACTGTAACGGATGTCTCGGGACGCGGTGTGGGAATGGATGTGGTGCTCAGGATGGTGAACCGGTTCCGAGGCAAGATCAGCATCCAGACGGACAAGGGCGCGGGCACGCTCTTCCGTATCGTCCTTCCCCTGACCCTGGCCATCATCGACGGCATCATCGTGCGCGTGGCCGCTGAAAAGTTCATTATTCCGGCTGAGTCCGTGAAGAAGACCTTTAAACCCCTGGAGGACCAGTATTCCATGGTCATGAACAAGGGCGAAATGCTCTTTGTGGAAGAGGAATTCCTCAGGCTGATAAGGCTCGAACGCCTCTTCGGACTGAAATCCGAACTGCAGCGGCAGCCCTGGGAGAGCGTTGTGCTCATGGTGGAAGGACGTTTGAAGAATTACTGCCTCATGGTGGACGAGATCGTGGGCAAGCAGGAGATCGTGATCAAGAGCCTCGGTTCTTATCTTAAAGGCGCACGCGGTGTGGCCGGCGGAGCCATCTTGAATGACGGACGCATCGGCCTGATCCTTGACGTGTCTGACCTGGAAATCCTGGAAGAAGCATGATCTGAAAAGGAGCAATGATATGGAACGCGCACTGGTAACAAAGGAATATTTTTTAAGGCCGGGCTATCTTTATCTTACACAGGAGCCGAATATCATCTATACGGTCCTGGGCAGCTGCGTTATGGTTTGTTTATGGGACCGGCAGAACGGAACAACAGGAACATGCCATTTTAAATACCCCTATACATCGGACAGGAACCAGTCCACTCCCGAATACGGGAACGTGGCCCTGAGCAGCCTCATCAGCATGATGATGAGGTCGGGGAGCAGCCGGTTCAGCCTGGAGGCCATGATATTCGGCGGCGCGGACCGGGAAGAGAAGGGGAATACGGGCGAGATGAACGTGAAAATAGCGCACCGGATACTGAAAGAGAAGAAGATCAAGGTCGTGTCCGAGGATACGAAAGGCCTTCTGGGACGGAAGATCATGTATCATACGGAAACGAACCAGGCTGTTATTTATAAAATAAGAAAGCTCAGGGATATGGACTGGTACCCGTACAGCAACGTTTGAACACAGGAGAAAAAGGGAAGCAGCTTATGAAAAAGATCAGGGTTATGGTCATTGACGATTCTCAGACCATCTGCGCCACATTAAAGGCAAAGCTGAACACGCTGGATGATATTGAAGTAATCGCCACAGCGCCTGACCCGTATGAAGCCAGGGACCTGGTCGTGACCCTGAACCCGGATGTGATTATCCTGGATATCGAAATGCCCAGGATGGACGGCCTTACTTTCCTGAAAAAGATCATGGCCCATTTTCCCAAGCCTGTCGTGATCCTCAGTTCCCTGACCACCGAAGGGAGCGAGACCGGACTTCAGGCCCTGGAACTGGGCGCGGTGGAAGTGATGTCCAAGACCGATATTTCCTTCAGTTCCCCGGAATTCCTCCAGGAACTGGCTGATAAGGTCCGGGGAGCTTCAGCTTCAATCCTGAACAACGTCATTATGATCGAGCAGGCCGGACAGGGGATGATCCTGGCAGAGGACCTGGATATCGAGAATAAGCTGATCGTCATAGGCGCATCCACCGGCGGTACCGAAGCGTTGAAGGTCATTTTTTCCCGTTTCCCCAGGAGCATGCCGCCCATCCTTATCGTCCAGCATATGCCGGTCCATTTTACCAGACCGTTCGCGGAAAGGCTCAATGCCCACAGCAAGATCAAGGTCAAGGAAGCCGAAGACGGCGAACTGATCCGGCCGAACCAGGCTTATCTTGCGCCCGGCGATTTTCATATGCTCATGAAAAAAAAAGGAAGGGAGAGTTATATCGTACTGAACCAGGGGCCCAAGGTTAATTATCAGAGGCCATCCGTGGATATCCTTTTTAAATCAGCAGCTATCCTCTTCCGGGAAAAGGCCATTGGCGTGCTCCTCACGGGAATGGGCCGGGACGGCGCCGAAGGGCTTTTAGAGATGAAAAAGGCCGGTTCCGTGACCATTGCCCAGGATAAGGAAAGCTCGGTCGTGTACGGCATGCCGGAAGCAGCCGTGAATATGGGCGCTGCCGCGCATGTCCTGCCCCTCAAAAGGATCCATGAAAAAATTATTGAATTGATAATAAAAAACAATACATTGTAAGGAAACCGATCAGGCTGGAAAAGATATGATTATGAATAAGGAAGATATTAAGATACTGGTGGTGGATGACATGGCCTATATCCGGCTCCAGCTTAAACAAATGCTTTCCAAGGCAGGTTATGTGCATTTCGAAGAAGCCGCGGACGGTATCGCAGCCATTACAGCCTGCAAGGACTTCAGGCCGGATTTCATCATTCTGGACATCCATCTGCCCAAGATCAACGGCCTGGACCTGATCGGCTTTTTCATCAGCATCAATCCGGAAGTGAAGATACTGATCTGCAGCGTAGAACACAAGGATGAGGTTTACCGGAAAGCTCTTCATCTCGGGGCCATGGATTTTATCGAGAAACCGGTGCAGGAAAAGGTCCTGCTGGAAAAAGCAGACTATATCCTTAATCATAAAATGAGCCCGGCCAGCCGGCAGATGGGGAAGCTCAACCAGGGATCGTATGATTTTTCCGAAAATATCGGGATCAAACTTTACGCCGACAAGTCGCTCCAGGTCCTGAGCCTGTACGG